>NZ_JBBDQW010000073.1:0-88588 GCF_040905785.1 Tistlia sp. | reverse complement strand
TCCTGCGGAATCTGGACGTGGATGCCGGCGCCGTCGCCGGTCTTGCCGTCGGCGTCGACGGCGCC
The DNA here is from genome assembly GCF_040905785.1 of Tistlia sp. Lineage (NCBI taxonomy): Bacteria > Pseudomonadati > Pseudomonadota > Alphaproteobacteria > Rhodospirillales > Rhodovibrionaceae > Tistlia > Tistlia sp. Next base: position 88,523 of record NZ_JBBDQW010000073.1, on the reverse strand, counting down.
GCGGTGCCAGACCGCCTTGAGAGCCTCGATGCCCTTCTCGACGACCTCGCGGCGCGCCTGGCCGTCGATCGAGACGACCAGACCGACGCCGCAGGCGTCGTGCTCCTCGGCCGGGTCGTAGAGGCCCTCGCGGCCGAGGCGCTCGGCCTCGGCGGCCTGCAGGGCGAGATCGCGCGCGACGGCGCCGAGGGCGGGGGCCGGCGTTTGCGGCTGGGGGCGGCGGTCGATCACGGACATGGTCGGCTTTCCCGGTCTGGTGACCCGGCCGTCGGGCCGGGGTCGGCGGTCGCAGGCGCTATCGGCCCAGGGCGGCTCTGGCCGGACTCCTAGGGCAGCGTCACGCCGGTGGCGGTGATGACGAACCGCTCGCCGGAGGTGGCGTCCTCGAATTCGATGCGCAGCGGCAGGCCGAAATCCTCGGAATAGAAATAACTGTACTTGACGTTCCGCTGAAAGGTCCCGTCGGGGTCGTAAAAGAAGAGATCCTGGGACAGCGGCCGCGTCGCCATGCGGCGCCCGCCCACCTCGATCTCCGCCGGCTCGCCGCGCCGGGCGACGCCATTGACCCGCGAGGTCAGGCGGTTGTCCTCATAGACCTCGTAGGCGATGTCGAGAGGCACGTTGGGCGCCGCGGCCAGCATGTCCTCGACGGAGCCCTGTGTGAAGTAGATCTCCGAGCGGCGGGTGTCCCGAAAAATCAGCGTATCGAAGCGGCCGTAGCGCAGCACGTGGACGATCGTCTTGTCGTTGCCGGTGTCCTCTCTGACGAAGACCTGGTCGCCGACGATCGCGAAGGCGCGGTAGACGCCGCCGTTGTCGAACTCGACCGCGGTGCCGGGCGCCGCCAGGCGCAGCTCCTGCGCGCGCGCCGGCGCGCCGGCCGCGAGACCGAGCAGCAGGGCGAGCAGCAGCGCGGGCAGGAGCGCGGGCAGCAGCGGGCGGACGAGGAATCGGGGGATCATCACAGGCGGCGGCCTTCTGCTAGTCGGCGGCGATGGCGGCGGTGGCCGTCGCGGTCGCCTTCTCGTCGAGGAAACGCGTGATCGAGTCGGCGGCGTCGCGGCCGTCGCGGATCGCCCAGACCACGAGGCTGGCGCCGCGGACGATGTCGCCGGCCGCGTAGACGCCCTCCAGACTGGTCGCCAGGCTCGGATAGCGGACCTTGACGGTGCCCCAGCGCGTCGTCTCCAGCTCCGGGCAGTCGAACAGCACCGGCAGGTCCTCGGGATCGAAGCCGAGCGCCTTGATGACCATGTCGGCGGGCAGCTCGAAGCTGCTGTCGGGCAGGATCTGCGGCGCCTGCCTGCCGGTCGCGTCGGGCACGCCCAGATGGACCCGCTGGGCGCGCACGCGGCTCACCGCCGTGTCGCCGTCGAAGGCTTCGGGCGCGGCGAGCCAGACGAATTCGACGCCCTCCTCCTCGGCGTTGGCGACCTCGCGCTGCGAGCCGGGCATGTTCTGGCGGTTGCGCCGGTAGAGGCACTTCACCGAGCGGGCGCCCTGACGCACGGCGGTGCGCACGCAGTCCATCGCGGTGTCGCCGCCGCCGATCACCACGACGTCCTTGCCCTCGGCGTTCAGCGTGCCGTCCTCGTAGGCCGGCACGACGTCGCCCAGGCCCTTGCGGTTCGAGGCGACCAGGAAGTCGAGCGCCGGATAGACGTTGTCCAGGCCGACGCCCGGCAGCTTGATGTCGCGCGCCTTGTAGACGCCGGTCGCCAGCAGGAGGGCGGCGTGGCGCTCTCGCAGCTCCTGCAGGCCGACGTCGCGGCCGACCTCGCACTGGGTGACGTACTCGACGCCGGCGTCGGCCAGCAGCCGGGTGCGCCGCTCGACGACCTCCTTCTCCAGCTTGAAGTTGGGGATGCCATAGATCATCAGGCCGCCCATGCGGTCGTAGCGGTCGTAAACCGTGACCTGGAAGCCCTGCTTGCGCAGCTGCTCGGCGCAGGCCAGGCCGCCCGGCCCGGCGCCGACGATCCCGACGCTCTCGACGCGCTCGCGCAGCGGCTTGACCGGCTTGACCCAGCCCTGCTCCCAGGCGTTGTCGTTGATGAATTTCTCGACGGCGCCGATGGTCACCGTGCCGTGGCCCGACTGCTCGATGACGCAGTTGCCCTCGCACAGGCGGTCCTGCGGGCAGATCCGCCCGCAGATCTCCGGGAAGTTGTTGGTCGCCTGGCTGACCTCGTAGGCTTCCTCGAGACGGCCCTCGGCGGTCAGCAGCAGCCAGTCGGGAATGTTGTTGTGGACCGGGCAGTGAACCTGGCAGAAGGGCACGCCGCACTGCGAGCAGCGGGCGGACTGCTCGGCCGCATCCTGCGGCGCGAACTCGCCGTAGATCTCGTCGAAGTCGTGGGCGCGCGCCTCGACGCCCCGCTTGTCGGGCATCTGCCGCTGCACGTTGACGAACTTCAGCATCCTGCTGGCCATGCCTCGGTGCCTTCCTCCTGTCCCATTCCCCACGGGAGCGGGCCTTCAGTCCTGATCCTGGGCTCGCGGTCGATCCGCCGGGAATCCCTCGGGGACGCGTTCTATAACGTCCAAATGTGTCGGTGGCGAGAACAAATCCGCCGATAGGACAGCAATACTGTCTCGTCTGCGCTGTATAGATGCCCGGACTGCGCGCATGGCCGGGGGATGGCCGGTTGGCCTGCGTGAGTTTAGGTCCGAATTGGGACAATTGGAAAGCTGGAGCGACGCCTGCGGCAGTTGATATACAGCCTCCGGCCTCGTCCGGCCGCTCGATCGAAGGGTTATCTCCGGTGCCGCTGCTCTACATCCTGGTGCTCGCCGTCGTGCAGGGCATCACCGAATTCCTGCCGATCAGCTCCTCGGGCCACCTGGTGCTGACCTGGGAGGCGCTGGCGGCGCTGGATCCCGCGGCCGTGACCTACGTCGGCAGCCAGCGCCTAGACCTCGACGTCGCGGTCCACGTCGGCACGCTGCTCGCGGTGCTCTGCTACCTCTGGCGCGACCTGGCGGGCCTGTCGGGCGGCGTGCTCCGGCTGGCCCAGGGGCGGCGCGACGCCAACGGCCTGCTCGCGCTCTACCTGGTCGCAGCGACCCTGCCGGTCGTCGTCGTCGGCTTCCTGGCCAAGGACTGGATCGGGCTCAACCTGCGCGGCATCGAGGTCGTCGCCTGGGCCAACATCGGCTTCGCCCTGCTGCTCTGGCTGGCCGACCGCACGGGCCTGATGATCCGGCGCCTCGAGCACATCACCCTGGGCCCGGCGATGATCGTCGGTTGCGCCCAGGTCCTGGCCCTGGTCCCCGGCACCAGCCGCGCCGGCATTACCATGACCGCGGCGCGCTTCCTGGGTTACGAGCGGCGCGAGGCGGCGCGCTTCTCGCTGCTGCTGGCGATCCCGGCGGTCGCCGGCGCCGGCCTGCTGGTCGGCAATGACCTCTACGAGAGCGGCGACCTGTCGCTCGGCCTCGACATGCTGAGCGCGGCCGGGCTCGCCTTCCTGACCGCGCTGCTCGCCATCGTGCTGATGATGCGTTGGCTGCAGCACGCCAGCTTCCTGCCCTTCGTGATCTACCGCCTGCTGCTCGGCGCCGGCCTGCTCGCGCTGATCTATCTCTAGGGTCCGGATACTAGGACCGAAGGTCGCTCAGGAGCTGCGCGGCAGGCGCTCGCTGTAGCGGCCGCCGGCGCGGTAGCGGTCGAGGTAGGTCGGCAGGATGACCTCGACCGAGTGCGGCCGTATGCCGAAGGCCTCCAGGCCCTCGGCGCCCTCCGAGACGAGGTTGTCGCGCTTCAGCAGCTCGACCTGGTCGCGGGTCAGCGGCGGCGCCGGCAGCAGCCCCAGGGGCAGCGCCAGCAGGCGGGCGAGGCCGAAGGGCAGGGACAGGAGCAGGCGCCGGCGCCGGACCACGCCCAGCATCAGCTCCATCAGCTCGCGGAAGCTGTAGACCTGCGGCCCGCCGACCTCGTAGGTCCGCCCGCGGCTCGCCGGGCTCTCCAGGGCGGCAACCACGGCGTCGGCGACGTCGCCGACGTAGACCGGCTGGAAGCGGGTCGTGCCGCCGCCGATCAGCGGTAGCACCGGGCTGAAGCGCGCCAGCGAGGCGAAGCGGTTGAAGAAATCGTCCTCCGCCCCGAAGACGATCGACGGCCGGACGATCACGGCGCCCGGCAGGTGCCGGCGCACCGCCGCCTCGCCGGCCGCCTTGCTGCGGCCGTAGGCGGAGGGCGAGTTCTCGTCGGCGCCGATCGCGCTGACCTGCAGGAAGCGCTCGATGCCGGCGGCGGCGGCGGCCCGGGCGACTCGCTCCGCGCCCTCGGCCTGGACCGCGTCGAAGCGCTGGCGGCCCTGCTCGTGCAGGATGCCGACGAGGTTGATGACCGCGTCGCTGCCGGCCAGGGCGGCGGCGACGCTGGCGTCGTCGAGCAGGGTGCAGGGCAGCGGTACGATCTGGCCGACGTTGCCGAGCGGCTTCAGGAACTTCGCGCGCTCGGGCTGGCGCACCGCGACGCGGATCGTCCAGCCGCGGTCGGCGAGACGCGCGACGACGTAGCGTCCGATGAAGCCGGAGCCTCCGAAGATGGTGATGGTGCCTGCCGCCATGTTCCGTGCCCGTCGCTGGCCTGTTGTCGCTGACGGCCGGCTATATAGCATCGCGCGGCGCGACGTTGACACCCGAAAGGCGGGCGCTAAGGTGCCGGGCCTGCGGCGCGGGTCCGCGCCGCGGCTCCCGGAGGCCGCCGCGAGCCGCCAGCCCAGTGTCCCGGAGCCCCCAAGTGACCGTCCAGCTGCACCGAGACGACCTTCCCGCGGAACTCGACCTGGGCGCGGTCGTCGCCGTCGATACCGAGACCATGGGGCTCGACCCGCGGCGCGACCGGCTGTGCCTGGTCCAGCTCTCGAGCGGCGACGGCTCGGCACACCTGGTGCAATTCCCGATCGGCAGCGCCGCCGGCTACGCGGCACCCAACCTGAGGCGCCTGCTGTCCGACCCGCAGCGCCTCAAGCTGTTCCACTTCGCGCGCTTCGACCTGGCGATGCTGCGCCGCCACCTGGGCGTGGTCACGGCACCGGTCTACTGCACCAAGATCGCCTCCAAGATGACCCGCACCTACACCGACCGCCACGGCCTGAAGGATCTCTGCGGCGACCTGCTCGGCGTCGCGATCTCCAAGCAGCAGCAGTCCTCCGATTGGGGCGCGGTCGAGCTGAGCAGCGAGCAGCTGGCCTACGCCGCCAGCGACGTGCTGCACCTGCACGCGCTCAAGGAGCGCTTCGATGCGCTGCTGGCGCGCGAGGGGCGCAGCGAGCTGGCCCGGGCCTGCTTCGATTTCCTGCCGCATCGCGCCGCGCTGGACCTTGCAGGCTGGGCCGAGCCCGACATCTTTCAGCATTAGGGCGAGCCCGCGGACCGCTGCTCCCGAGCCGGTCCTGGCCGGTCCCCTCGCCCGGCTCGCCGCCGGCAACGGCGGGGGCGGCGTCGATTGGGTGCGGGACGCCCGGCGAGTTGCGATAGGATGCGGGCCTGCGCGCAGAGGCGCGGCGCCGGGGGGGGCGCTGAAGGTGCTGATTTGGAACCGATGGGCGAGAGAGTGATTTCGAGGGCAAAGAAGGACGATGGATCCTCGCAGCCCGGGACGACCCCCGCGCCGGGCGCCGAAAACCGCAACGAGGCCCGCCCGCGCCGGCTGTCGGGCGGCGACGCCTACTCCTCGCTGGTCGGCATCCTCAAGTACCTGCTGCCCGCCGTGGCTGTCGCCCTCCTCCTCCTGGTCGTCGCCTGGCCGCGCTTCAGCCCCGTGGAGGAGCGCTTCTCGGTCGGGCTGAGCGACCTGCAGATGGACCAGCCGACGAACTCGACGATGGTAAACGCCCGCTTCGACGGCATCGACGACGAGGGGAGGCCCTACCGGGTGACCGCCGACCAGGCGACGCAGCGCCCGGACGAGGAGCGTCTGGTCGACCTGACCAACCCGAGCGGCGATATCCTGACCGACGACGAGACCTGGATAGCCGTGACCTCGGACAGCGGGCTATACGACAAGGAGGCGGATACGCTGGATCTCGAGAAGGGGGTCACGCTGTTTCACGACCAGGGCTACGAGATGAAGACGGAATCGGCGAGGGTCTACATGAAGCTGGGACGGGTCGTCGGCGAGCAGCCGGTCGACGCCCAGGGCCCCTCCGGGAGCATCCAGTCGGAGGGCATCCGGGTCGAGAACCGTGGTGCCGTGGTCTACTTCACCGGCCCGGCGCACATGACGATCTTCGGCGATGCGCTGAAGGAGGGCGACGGCGGCGCCGCGCCCCGCCTGCCCGGCATCGGAAGCAGCGAATGACGCGTCGCCTCCGCCTGTCGCCGCCGCCGGCCCTGCTGGCGGCCCTGCTGGCGGCCCTGCTGGTCGCGATGGCGGGCTTGGCGGCCGGGACCTTCACGGGACGCCTGCCCGGCCTGCCGGCGCCGGCAGCCGCCCAGGGCCTCGGCAGCTTCGATACCAGCGAGGACGACTCCCCCCTGCTGATCGACGCGCGCGACGGCATCGAGTGGTACCGCGACGAGCGCATGTACGTGGCCCGTGGCGACGCCGTCGCTACGCGCGGCGACACCACCATCGAGGCCGACGTGCTGACCGCCCGCTACCGCGACCAGGCGGAGGGCGGCACCGAGATCTACCGGGTCGAGGCCGACGGCAACGTCACGATCCGCACCAGCTCCGACGTTGCCCAGGGCGACTTCGGCGTCTACTCCATCGAGGACCGGGTCATGGTCCTGACCGGCGAGGACCTGAAGTACGAGACGCCGCGGGACCTGATCGCCGCCCGCGACAGCCTGGAGTACTGGGAGGACTATCAGGGACGGCCGATGGCCGTGGCGCGAGGCGATGCCCTGGTCGAGAGCCCCAAGCCCGGCGTATCGCCGGAGGCTGTGGCCGAGATCCGGGAGGGCGAGCCGACGACGCCCTTCGGGGTCGGCGGCGGCGCGGGGCGCCGGCGCATCCAGGCCGACGTCATGACCGCGCTCATCGAGCCCGACGAGAACGGCCAGAACCAGATCTCCCGGATCGACGCCTACGACAACGTGCGCATCGCCACGGCGGCGGAATTCATCGTTGCCGACCAGGCGATCTACTATGTTAGGGAGGAGCAGGCTATCCTGACCGGCAACGTGCGGATCACCCGCGGGGACAACCAGCTCAACGGCGACGCCGCCGAAGTCGACATGAAGACCGGGTTCAGCCGGATGATCTCCCGGGGCGACCGGGTCAGGGGCCTGCTGTCGCCCGACGGCGCGCAGGACCTGCGCGGCGGCGAGGACGAGGCGGGCGACGAGAGCCGGGAAAGCGGGGCCGACTGATGGGTTCTGGGGATTCGACGGATCGGCTCGGCGGCGCGGAGACGGCGCGCGGCCCCAGGCTGGTGGCCGACAACACCGGCCTTTCCACCATCAACGTCGGCAAGGCCTTCAAGAAGCGCCGGGTGCTCCGCGACGTCTCGATCAGCGTCCAGCGCGGCGAGGCGGTCGGCCTGCTCGGCCCGAACGGTGCCGGCAAGACCACCTGCTTCTACATCATCACCGGCCTGATCGCGCCGGACGCCGGCTTCGTCACCCTCGACGGCCACGGCATCACCGACCTGCCGATGTACCGCCGGGCGCGGCTCGGCATCGGATACCTGCCCCAGGAGGCCTCGATCTTCCGCGGCCTGAGCGTCGAGCAGAACATCCGCGCGGTGCTCGAGGTGGTCGTGCCGCTGCGCGAGGAGCGCGAGCACAAGCTCGAGCAGCTGCTCGCCGAATTCTCGATCACTCACTTGCGGCGCGCCCCGGCCCTGGCGCTGTCCGGCGGCGAGCGGCGGCGCTGCGAGATCGCCCGGGCGCTGGCCTCGGACCCCAGCTTCATCCTCCTCGACGAGCCGCTCGCCGGCATCGACCCGATCGCCGTCGGCGATATCCGCGAGCTGGTCACCCACCTGCGCGACCGCGGCATCGGGGTGCTGATCACCGACCACAACGTCCGGGAAACGCTGGAGATCGTCGACCGCGCCTACATCATCCATGACGGCATGGTGCTGATGGAGGGCAAGCCCTCGGAAATCGTCGCCCACGAGGACGTCCGGCGCGTTTACCTGGGTGAAAGATTTACCCTGTAGGCCTTTGATCCATGGCGGTCTCGCAGCGACTCGAGCTACGCCAGTCCCAGAGTCTGGTAATGACTCCCCAGCTGCAGCAAGCAATCCGCCTGCTGCAGCTGTCGAATCTGGAGCTGGCCGACTATGTGGAGCGGGAGTTGGAGCAGAACCCGCTGCTGGAGGTCGCTGCCCCGGAGCCGGCCGGCTTCGCCGAGGAGGTTCCGGCCGATCCCGACTCCTTCAGGCCGCAGGATTCCGCCGACTACACCACCACTGACCGGCTCGCCGCAGCCGACGACGCGCCGCTCGACACAGCCCAGAGCTACGACGACAACAGCCCCTCGGACGACTGGGCCGGCGGCCCCGACGGTGAGACCTCCTACGGCGACAGCGAGGCCTGGGGCCAGGGGGGCGAAGGCGCCTTCAACTGGGGCAACGACCGCGGTGGCCGATTCGAGGGCGACGAGGACGGCGGCTTCGAGCAGCGCCTCGCCGATCGGCCGCCCCTGCGCCACCTGCTGCTCGAGCAGGTCCAGATGGACCTCGATGCGCCCGTCGACCGCCTGATCGGGGCTTATCTGGTCGACTGCCTGGACGAGGCCGGCTACCTGGTCACGCCGCTCGGGGAGGTCGCCGAGCAGCTCGGCTGCGCCGAGGCCGAGGTCGAGCGCGTGCTGCTGCGCCTGCAGCGTTTCGAGCCGGCCGGCCTGTTCGCGCGGTCCCTGCGCGAATGCCTGGCCCTGCAGCTGGCCGACCAGAACCGCCTCGACCCCCTGATGGAGCGCCTGCTCGAGAACCTGCCGCTGGTCGCCGAGCGCGACTATGCCAAGCTGCGCCGGTTGATCGGCTGCGATGCCGAGGATTTGACGGACATGCTGGCGGAAATCCGCCGGCTCGATCCCCGGCCGGGTCTGTCCTACGAGGGCGGCGCGGCCGAGCCGATCATCCCCGACGTGCTGCTGCGCGCCCGGCCCGACGGCAGCTGGCTGGTCGAGCTCAACGCCGACACCCTGCCGCGGGTGCTGGTCGACCAGGGCACCTATTCCCGCGTCGTCGGGCAGTGCCGCTCGCGCCGCGACAAGGACTACCTGACCGAGCAGCTGCAGCAGGCGAACTGGCTGGTCAAGGCGCTGCACCAGCGCGCCGGCACCATTCTCAAGGTCGCCAGCGAGCTGGTCCGCCAGCAGGACGCCTTCTTCCGCAAGGGCGTGCGCCACCTCAGGCCGATGACCTTGCGCGTCATCGCCGAGGAGATCGGCATGCACGAGTCGACTGTCAGCCGCGTCACCTCCAACAAGTTCCTGGCGACGCCGCGCGGCACCTTCGAGCTGAAGTATTTCTTCTCCGCCGCCCTCGGCGGCTTCGGCGGCGAGGAGCACGCCGCGGAGTCGGTGCGCGACCGAATCCGCGAGATGATCGCCGGCGAGTCGCCTCAGGCGGTGCTCAGCGACGACGCGATTGTGGATAAGTTGAAGGTCGAGGGGATCGAAATAGCGCGGCGGACGGTGGCAAAGTACCGGGAGGCACTCAACATTCCCTCGTCGGTTCAGCGGAGACGCGAAAAAGCACTGGCGCTGGTTCGATGAGGGGCCGCAACCGTCGGTCGAATCGAGGCGATCCGGGCTCCTTGACTTGGTCCGGGGGCGCTCATAAGGTCCCGGCCTCGCGCGGGGCCCGGCCTGGTCAGAAGGCCTGTCGGGCCGTCTGCGCTGCCGTCGTTTTAGAGGATGCCGGATGCAGTTGACGGTCAAAGGACGGCACATCGACACCGGTGACGCCTTCCGCCGCCACGCCGAGGGTAGCCTGTCGGCGGTCTTCGAGAAGTACTTCGGCGGCGCGATCGAGGCGACCGTCACCCTGTCGCGCGAAGCCCACCTGTTCCGGGCGCAGATCTCCGCCCATGTCGGGCGCGGGATCGAGCTGGTCGCCAGCGGCGAGGCGGACCAGGTCTACCCGGCCTTCGACACGGCCCTGGCGCATCTCGCCAAGCGGCTGCGCCGCCACAAGCGGCGGCTGCGCGACCACAACGGCGCGACAAAGCCCTCGGAAGTGCTTGCGGAGCGCCTGATGGCGCGCCAGGTGGTGCTCTCTGGGGACCCGGCGGAGGACACCCTGGAAGAGGCGGGTGTCGGGGACGGGGCCACGGCGGAGGGCGGCGACGAGCCAATCGTCATCGCCGAGATGGAACTCGAGGTGCCGGAGCTGACGGTCCACGAGGCCGTCATGCACCTCGACCTCGCGGAGTTGCCGGCGCTGATGTTCCGCAATCGTTCGCACGGAGGCCTGAACATGGTCTACCGCCGTCCGGACGGCCACGTCGGGTGGATCGACCCGCGCGGCAACCGCGCCACGTCCTGACATCTTGCGAAAGGCAGAGTCATGGAGATGACCGACCTGATAACGCCGGCTGCGGTGATCCCCTCCCTGCGCGTGACCAGCAAGAAGCAGGCGCTGCAGGAGCTGGCCAAGCGCGCGGCGCAGATCACCGGGCTGCCGGAGCGCCAGCTCTTCGACGTGCTGATCGAGCGTGAGCGCCTCGGGCCGACCGGCATCGGGCACGGTATCGCCATCCCGCACGGCAAGCTGGCGGCGCTGGACCGCCTCTACGCGCTGTTCGCTCGACTGGAGACGCCGATCGACTTCGACGCCGTCGACGAGCAGCCGGTCGACCTGATCTGCCTGCTGCTGGCGCCCGAGGCCGCGGGTGCCGACCACCTCAAGGCGCTGGCGCGCGTCTCGCGCCTGCTGCGCGACCGCGCGACCTGCGAGAAGCTGCGCGGCAGCGAGAGCCGCGACGCCCTCTACGCCCTCCTGACGCAGTCGCCGGCCAGCCACGCCGCCTGACGCGGCCTGCCTTGCGCCGGCCCGCAATTCCCGTCCCGATGCAAGAACGCGCCGCCCGGGGCATCGGGCGGCGCGTTGCTGCCTATTGGGGCCGGCGCCGTGGCGCCAGGGCCGAGCCGGCGCCGAGGCGCCAGGGCGTCAGTGGACGCTGAGCGGCTCCATCTCGTTCTGGCGGACCGCGGCGACGGCCGTCTGGAAGTCCTTCATCACCGCCATCCGCGTACCGTCGGCGGCGAAGATGCCGACGGCGTCGCCCTCCTCGGTGTCGATGTCGCGCACGTAGGCGACGTCGTTTACTCCGAAGGCGAGGAAGTCCTGCTGGGAGAGCGGCTCGAAGTCGTGGGTCGTCTTCTGCTGGTTCATCATTCCACTCCTGCGTCGGCGACCGTGACCTGCCCTTTCCTGGCCAAGCCGCAGCCCTTGTCCTTTGTTCCCTTCAACGGCGCGGGCGGCCGGGGCCGTCGCTCGCGTCGCAAAGGCAGTCAATCCTCGACCAGCTTGCGCTGGCCCGTCGTGGCGGCCTTCTCGATCCGGATGGTGCGCACGTCCGGCTCCTCGATCGGGCGGCTGAGGTCGACGTGCAGCAGGCCGTTGTCGAGCCGCGCTCCGGTGACCTCGATCCCGTCGGCCAGCATGAAGGTGCGCTGGAACTGGCGGGCGGCGATGCCGCGATGCAGGAAGACGCGACTCTCGTCGTCGTCGGTCTGCTTGCCGCGGATGATCAGCTGGTTGTTCTCGATCTGCACCGACAGATTTTCGTCGGCGAAGCCGGCGACGGCAAGGGTGATGCGCAGATGCCCTTCGTTGAGCCGTTCGACGTTGTAGGGGGGATAGCCGTCGCCCGTGGCCTTGTTCATGCGATCGAGCGCCCGCTCGAGCTGGTCGAAGCCCAGGAGCAGGGGTGAGTTGAACAGCGACGTTCGCGTCATTTGGCAGCGTCCTCCTCTTGCGCGAGCAAGGCTGCTGATGGTTCGACATCCCGCGGTCCAGGTCGGCCCCGCCGGACGTCGCGGCCCGACATCGGCACCGCTGGGATTAAGATGGGCGTCGCCCCCTGTGGGGTCAAGCGAGCCGAGTCTCGGCCCCGAGTCGCTAAGGAGCCGATAATTGCCGACTGGCGCAGAGAGCCGGTGGATCGGCTTGACCGTCTTCCGGGCCGGCGCCTAGGGTGGCGCTTCGGACGGTCCCCCGGGTGAGGGGGTGGAAGGCAATCCGGTGCGCCCGACCCAAGTCGGGGGGCAAGTCCGGAACTGTCCCGCGCAGCTGTCGCTGCCTGCGGGCCGATCTCGAGCCCCGGGGCGCGAGACAGCCACTCCCAGCCGTCGGACGAGACCACCGCTCCCGCGGGCCTGCCGGCCTGCCGGAGCCGCTGCCTGCCAGCTTACCTGGCGCGAGAAGGGGACCGGGATGACGGAACAGCTTGGCGTCATGGTCTGCGGCCACGGCAGCCGCGATCAGGGGGCGGTGCGCGAGTTCGCGGTGCTGGCCGAGCGCCTGGCGGAGCGTTTCGGGCAGTGGCCGGTCGACTACGGCTACCTGGAGTTCGCCACGCCGATCATCCGCACCGGCCTGGACCGCCTGGTCGAGCGCGGCGTCAGCCGCGTCCTGGCGGTGCCCGGCATGCTCTTCGCCGCCGGCCACGCCAAGAACGACATCCCCTCGGTGCTCAACGCCTACGCCGCCGGCAAGCCCGGCCTGACCATCCAGTACGGCCGCGAACTCGGCATCGACCTCAAGATGCTGCGCGCCGCCGGCGAGCGCGTCGGCGAGGCGCTGGCCGCGGCCGGGGAGGGCGTCTCGCGCCACGACACCCTGCTGCTCGTGGTCGGCCGCGGCGCCAGCGATCCCGACGCCAACTCCAACGTCGCCAAGGTCACCCGGATGCTCTGGGAGGGCCTCGGCTTCGGCTGGGCCGAGACGGCCTACTCGGGCGTGACCTTCCCGCTCGTCGAGCCGGCTCTGGAGAAGGCGGTCAGGCTCGGCTTCAAGCGCATCGTCGTGTTCCCCTACTTCCTCTTCACCGGCATCCTGGTGCAGCGCATCTACGACGCCGCGGACCGCGTCGCCGCGCGCCATCCGGAGATCGAGTTCGTCAAGGCGCCCTACCTCAACGACCACCCGCTGGTCATCGAGACCTTCGCCGACCGGGTCGCGGAGATCCTCGAGGGCGCCAACAACATGAACTGCCAGCTCTGCAAGTACCGCGAGCAGTTCCTCGGCTTCGAGGCCGAGGTCGGCCTGCGCCAGGAGAGCCACCACCATCACGTCGAGGGCCTGAGCGGCCGTGACGAGGGCGGGCAGGGGACGGATCCTTCGCATGCACACCACCACGATCACGACCACGGCCACCACCACCACCACCACCACCACCACCACCACGCCCCGGGGCACGACCACGCCCACGACCATCACCACCATCCCTATCCCCACGCGGACCATCCGCTCGGGCCGCGCACGCTGAAGAGCGGAGACTGAGGATGACGGCGCCCTGGCTCTCGGTCGTCGGGCTCGGGGAGGACGGCCTGGAGGGCCTGTCGCCGGCGGCGCGCGCGCTGGTCGAGAGCGCCCAGGTCCTGGTCGGCGGCGAGCGCCACCTGGCGATGCTGCCGGTCGGAGACGGCCGCGAGCGCCTGACCTGGCCGCGGCCGCTGCTCGACCTGCTGCCTGCCCTGGAGGCGCGGCGCGGGCGGGCGGTCTGCGTGCTGGCGACCGGAGACCCGCTCTGCTACGGCGTCGCGACGACCCTGCTGCGCCGCTTCGCGCCCGAGGAATGCCTGATCCTGCCGGCGCCCTCGGCCTTCGCCCTGGCCTGCGCCCGCCTCGGCTGGCCGCTCGAGCGGGTCGAGACCCTGACCCTGCACGGCCGGCCCCTGGAGCTGGTCCTGGCGCGGCTCTACCCCGGCGCCCGGGTCCTGGCCCTGTCGGACGGCGCAGCGACGCCGGCAGAGGTCGCCGAGCTGCTGGTCGGCCACGGGCTGGGCGCGGCCCGACTCGTGGTGCTGGAGCACATGGGCGGGCCGCGCGAGCGGCGCCTGGAGGCGACGGCGGAGGCCTGGGGCGAGCGCAGCGTCGCCGCCTTCAACACCCTGGCCGTCGAGATTCCGGCCGAGGCCGAGATGCTGGCGCCGAGCCGGCTCGCCGGCCTGCCCGACCGGGCCTTCCTGGGCGACGGCCAGATGACCAAGCGCGAGGTCCGCGCGGCGACGCTGGCGGCGCTGGGGCCCTGGCCGGGGGCGCTTCTCTGGGACGTGGGCGCCGGCTGCGGCTCGGTCGCCATCGAGTGGCTGCGCAGCGACCCGCGCTGCCGCGCCGTCGCCGTGGAGGACAAGGCCAGCCGCATCGCGACGATCGCCGCCAACGCCGCCGCGCTCGGCGTGCCGGGCCTGAAGATCCTCGAGGGGCGGGCGCCGGCGGCCCTGGCGGGCCTCGACCTGGAGGGCCGGGAGCGGCCGGATGCCGTCTTCATCGGCGGCGGCCTCGATGGCGCCGGCCTGTTCGAGGCCTGCTGGGCAGCGTTGAAGCCGGGCGGTCGGCTGGTCGCCAACGTCGTCACCCTGGAAGGCGAGGCGCGCCTGCTGGCGCTGCAGGGCGAGCGCGGCGGCGAGCTGACGCGCATGGCCGTGGCGCGCGCCGAGCCGATCGGGCCGTTCCGCGGCTGGCGGCCGCTGATGCCGGTCACCCAATGGTCGGTGACCAAGCCGCGCGAAGCCACGCCATGACGCCCGCCGAGACCGCCCGGCCCGCGGGGCGCCTCTGGGGCCTGGGCGTCGGCCCGGGCGACCCCGAGCTGCTGACCCTCAAGGCGCTGCGCCTGCTCAGGGCGGCGGCCGTGGTCGCCTACCCGACGCTGGAGGGCGGCGCCTCCTTCGCCCGCTCGATCGTCGCCGCGCATCTCGCGCCCGGGCAGCGCGAGCTGGCGATCCGGGTGCCGATGACCACGGCCCGCGAGCCGGCGCAGCGTGCCTACGACGCCGCCGCCGCCGAGCTGGCGGAGCACCTGGCGGCCGGGCGCGACGTGGCGGTGCTGTGCGAGGGCGACCCCTTCTTCTACGGCTCCTTCATGTACCTCTACGGGCGGCTCGCCGGCCGCTTCCCGGTCGAGGTCGTGCCGGGCGTTTCCAGCCTGACCGCCTGCGCCGCCGCGCTCGGCCAGCCGCTGGCGGCGCGCAACGACACCCTGGCGGTGCTGCCGGCGCCGCTGCCCGATGCGGTGCTGCGGGCGCGCCTGGCCGGGGCCGAGGCGGCGGCGATCGTCAAGCTCGGCCGCCACTACCCGCGGATCCGCGCCCTGCTCGAGGCCGAGGGCCTGACGCCCCACGCCCGCTACGTCGAGCGCGCGACCCTGCCCGAGCAGCGGCTGGTGCCCCTGGCCGAGGCCGGGGCGGTCGCGGCGCCCTACTTCTCGATGATCCTGATCCACCGGCGCGGGGAGGCCTGGCGATGGCCGCACGACTGACGGCGGCGGCGCGGCCCGCCGTCCTGGTGCTCTCCCAGAGCGGCCTGGAGACCGGGCGCCGGGCGGCGGCGGCGCTCGACGGCGAGCTGCTCGGCCTCGCCGGCCGGGTCGAGGGCGCGCCCGGCAGCTTCGCCGAGACCGGGGAGACCCTGCGCGCGCTCTTCGCCGCCGGCCGGCCGCTGGTCGGGGTCTGCGCCGCCGGCATCCTGATCCGCTGCCTGGCGCCGCTGCTCGACGACAAGCGCGCCGAGCCGCCGGTGCTGGCGCTGGCCGAGGACGCCAGCGCCGTCGTGCCGCTGCTCGGCGGCCACCGGGGCGCCAACGCGCTGGCCCGCCGGCTCGCCGCGGCGCTCGGTGCCACGGCCGCCGTGACCACGGCGGGCGACCTGCGCCTCGGCGTCGCGCTCGACGCGCCGCCCCCCGGCTGGCGCCTCGCCAACCCCGGGGACGCCAAGGCGGTGATGGCCCGCCTGCTGGCCGGCGAAGCGGTGCGCCTGGAGGGCGAGGCGCCCTGGCTGGCCGGGCTCGCGCAGGAGGCCGGTGCCAGCCTGGTGCTGCGCGCCACGGAGCGGGCCGAGGCCGGCGACGCGACGACGCTGGTCTACCACCCCCCGGTGCTGGCGCTCGGCGTCGGCTGCGAGCGTGGCTGCGCGCCGGACGAGCTGCGGGCGCTGGTGCGCGAGGCCCTGGCCGGGGCCGGCCTCGCCGAGGCGGCGGTCGCCGGCGTCTTCTCGCTCGACCTCAAGGCCGACGAGCCGGCGGTCCAGGCGCTCGCCGCCGAGCTGGCGGTGCCGGCGCGCTTCTTCGCGGCGCCGCGCCTGGAGCAGGAGACATCGCGCCTGGCGACGCCCTCGGCCGTGGTCTTCGCCGAGGTCGGCTGCCACGGCGTCGCCGAGGCCGCCGCCCTGGCCGCCGCCGGCCCCGAGGCGCGCCTGCTGCTGGCCAAGGCCAAGAGCGCGCGGGCGACCTGCGCCGTCGCCCTGGCGCCGGCGCCGCTCGAGGCCGCGGCCCTCGGCCGGGCCCGCGGCGCGCTCCACGTCGTCGGCATCGGCCCCGGGCAGGAGGCCTGGCGCACGCCCGAGGCAACGCGCCTGATCGCCGAGGCGGACGACCTGGTCGGCTACGGCCTCTACCTCGACCTGCTCGGGCCGCTGGCCGCCGGCAAGCAGCGCCACGACTACGCCCTGGGCGAGGAGGAGCAGCGCGTGCGCGCCGCCCTGGCGCTGGCCGCGGAAGGCCGCACCGTGGCCCTGGTCTGCTCGGGCGACGCCGGCATCTACGCCATGGCGGCCCTGGTCTTCGAGCTGCTGGAGCGCGGCGGGGAGCCGGCCTGGCACCGGGTCGAGATCGTCGTCGCGCCCGGCATCTCGGCGCTGCAGGCGGCGGCCGCGCGCGCCGGGGCGCCGCTCGGCCACGACTTCTGCACGATCTCCCTGTCGGACCTGCTGACGCCCTGGCCGGCGATCGAGCGTCGCCTCAAGGCCGCCGCGGAGGGCGACTTCGTCGTCGCCTTCTACAATCCGGTCAGCCGGCGCCGGACCTGGCAGCTCGCCCGGGCGCGTGAGATCCTGCTGGAGCGGCGGCCGCCCGAGACGCCGGTGATCCTGGCCGCCAACCTCGGCCGCCCGGCCGAAACCGTGCGCCTGCGCAGCCTCGCCACGCTCGATCCCGCCGAGGTCGACATGCTGACGGTCGTGCTGGTCGGCTCCAGCGAGAGCCGCAGCGTCGCGCGCGGCGACGGCGGCCACTGGATCTACACGCCGCGCGGCTATGCCGCCAAGGCCGAGAGGGAAGCGGGATGACCGAGCCGGCGACACCACGCGTACACTTCATCGGCGCCGGCCCGGGCGCCCCGGATCTGATCACGCTGCGCGGCCTGCGCCTGATCGAGCGCTGCCCGGTCTGCCTCTACGCCGGCTCCCTGGTGCCGCCGGAGATCGTCGCGGCGGCGCCGGCGGGCGCTCGCGTCGTCGACACGGCGCCGCTGACCCTCGACGAGATCCTTCTGGAGATCGAGACGGCGTACGCGCACGGGCAGGAGGTCGTGCGCGTACATTCGGGCGACCCTTCACTCTACGGTGCGATCGGCGAGCAGATGCGCCGGCTCGCCGCGCTCGGCATCGACTACGACATCGTCCCCGGCGTGCCGGCCTTCGCCGCGGCGGCGGCGGCGCTGAAGCGCGAGTTGACCCTGCCGGGCGTCAGCCAGACGGTGATCCTGACGCGCACCGCCATGAAGGCCTCGGCGATGCCCGAGGGCGAGGAGCTGGAGACCCTGGGCCGCAGCGGAGCGACGCTCGCGATCCACCTGTCGGTGCGCAACCTGCGCCGCGTCCGCGAGGCCCTGACGCCGCACTACGGCGCCGACTGCCCGGTGGTCGTCGCCTATCGGGTCGGCTGGCCCGACCAGGCCTTCGTCGAGGGCACCCTTGCCGACATCCAGGAGAAGGTGCGCGCCGCCAAGATCACGCGCACGGCCCTGGTCCTGGTCGGCCGCGTGCTGGCCGCGGAGGACTACCGGGATTCTGCGCTCTACGACGCCGACCACGTCCACGTGCTGCGGCCGAAGCGCGGGGTCAGGGGCTGATGCCGGCGAGCCAGGCCAGCGCCGCCTCGACGCGCGCCACGCTCGGGCCCGGCGGCGGCGCCGGGCGCTCGACCATCACCACCTGGATTCGCAGGCGACGGGCCGCCTCGAGCTTGGCCGAGGCGGCCTTGCCGCCGGCATTCTTGGTGACCAGCCGGTCGATCGCCTCGGCTTCGAGCAGCGCCAGCTCCTCGGCCAGGGCGAAGGGGCCGCGCCCCTGGATCTGCCGGACCTGCGGCGGCAGTCCGTCGAGCGGCTCGATGCTCCGGACGACCAGCCCCAGGTCCTCGCGCTCCAGGAAGGGCGCCAGCTCCTGGCGGCCGATCGTCAGCAGCGCGCGGCAGCCGGCCGGCAGCGCCGCCGCCGCGGCCTCCAGGTTCGGGACCTGCTGCCAGGCGTCGCCGGCGAGCGGTTGCCAGGCCGGGCGCAGCAGCTTGAGCCGCGGCACGCCCGTTTGCTCAGCGGCCTCGGCGGCGTTGGCGGCGATCCGGGCGGCGAAGGGGTGGGTCGCGTCGAGCAGCGCCTCGACGGCCTCCTCGCGCAGGTACGCGGCCAGCCCCTCGACGCCGCCGAAGCCGCCGGTCCGCAGCGCCCCGGCCGGCTGGCGCGGGCTCTCGGTGCGCCCGGCCAGCGAGGTCGTCACGGCGTGGCCGGCGGCGACCGCGGCCTCGGCGAGCCGCAGCGCCTCGCCGGTGCCGCCGAGGATCAGGACCCTAGCCAAGGCGTTCCAGGCTCCCCGCCCGCGCCACGACCTCGCCCTGGCGGTCGACGATCAGCAGCTCGACCGCGACCGGCGTCTCGCCCAGCACGCCCAGTGCGGTGGCGCGCGCCCGCTCCGCGACCGCCTCGGCGAGCGGCAGGCCCTCGCCCTGGGCGAGGGCGAGGACCTGGCTGGCGGTGTTGGCGGCGCGCGCCTGCGCGACCAGCGCCTCGGCCGCGCCCAGCTCGGCGAGTCGCTCGGCGAGCCAGGCGAAGTCGACCTGGCTGCGGCCAGAATGGAGGTCGAGGAAGCCCTGGGCCAGCTTGACGAACTTGCCGAAGCCGCCGCACAGGGTCAGGCGCGGCAGGGGATGGCGCCTCAGGTACTTCAGCAGGCCGCCGGCGAAGTCGCCCATGTCCAGGAAGGCGCCCTCGGGCAGGCCGTAGAGCCGCGCCACCGCGGCCTCGCTGGTCTTGCCGGTGCAGGCGGCGGCGTGCGGCAGGCCGGTCGCCACGGCGACGTCGATGCCGCGGTGGATCGAGGCGATCCAGGCCGCGCAGGAGTAGGGCACGACGATGCCGGTGGTGCCCAGGATCGAGAGGCCGCCGAGGATGCCGAGCCGCGGATTCCAGGTCTGGGCTGCCAGGGCCTCGCCGCCGGGCACGGCGATCTCGACCTCGAAGTCGGCGGCGAGGCCGTGGGCCGCGGCGGCGGCCTCGACGACCTCGGCGATCAGGCGGCGCGGCACGGGATTGATCGCCGGCTCGCCGGGCGCCAGCGGCAGGCCGGGCCGGGTCACGGTGCCGACGCCCGCCCCGGCCCTGAAGACCAGGCCGCTGCCGGCGGCGCCGCGGCGCACCGTCGAGAGGATCAGCGCGCCGTGGGTGACGTCGGGATCGTCGCCGGCGTCCTTGACGATGCCGGCCGTGGCGGAGTCAGCGTCGCGGCCCTCGAAGGCCAGGGCGAAGGCCGGGGCGTCGCCCTTGGGCAGCCGGATCGTCACCGGGTCGGGGAAGCCGTCGCCGAGCAGCGCCGCGACCGCCGCCTTGGTCGCCGCGGCGGCGCAGGCGCCCGTGGTCCAGCCGCGTCTCAAGGGGCCCTCGGGCTTGCGTCCCATGGCCGCGCTTATAGGCTGGCGGCCGGCACAGGGGTAGGGGGCGAATGAGCGCGCCGGACGACGACCTCCCGGGCCAGGGCCTGGGCCTCGCGCTGCCACGCTTCGAGGCGGGCTGGGTCTGGCTGTGCGGCGCCGGCCCCGGCGATCCGGGCCTGCTGACGCTCCATGCCCTGAACGGCCTGCGACAGGCCGACGTGCTGGTCTACGACGCCCTGGTCGGGCCGGATATCCTCGGCCTTGCCCGGCCCGGCGCCGTCCTGGAGTACGCCGGCAAGCGCGGTGGCAAGCCGAGCCCGAAGCAGCAGGACATCTCGCTGCGCATCGTCGAGCTGGCGCGCGCCGGCCGTCGGGTGCTGCGGCTCAAGGGCGGCGACCCCTTCGTCTTCGGGCGCGGCGGCGAGGAGGCCCTGAGCCTGGTCGAGGCCGGCGTGCCCTTCCGCGTGCTGCCGGGCATCTCGGCCGGCATCGGCGGCCTCGCCTACGCCGGCATTCCCTGCACCCACCGCGACACCAACTCGGTGGTCACCTTCCTGACCGGCCACGACGCCACCGGCGCGACGCCCGACGGCATCGACTGGGCGGCGGTGGCCCGGGGCTCGCCGGTGCTGGTCATGTACATGGCGCTGAAGCACCTGCCGGAGATCCGTCGGCGTCTGCTCGCCGGCGGCCGTGCGGAGGCCGAGCCCCTGGCAATCGTCAGCCACGCCAGCCTGCCCGACCAGCAGGTCGTGGAGACCACGCTCGGCGCCTGCGTCGAGGACGCCGAGGCCGGCGGCGCTCGGGCGCCGGCGATGATCGTGCTCGGCGAGGTCGTGCGGCTGCGCTCGGCGCTGGACTGGCTCGGCGCGATCCGCGCCCGCGCCGAGCGCGCGCCGGCCTAGGCCCCCATGCCGAGGATCGCCGGCCGCGCTTCCACGCCGCTCGACAGGCTCGGGACGAAGCAGACTCCTCAGCACGCCCAGGCAGAGGCTTCGTCCCGAGCCTGTCGAGCGGCGTGCCGCCACCGGCGGCGGCGATGACCAGGGGCCTCGTCATCGCGGCGCCGGCCTCGGGCAGCGGCAAGACGACCGTGGCGCTGGGGCTGCTGCGCCTGCTGCGGCGGCGCGGCATTCCCGCGGCGCCGGCCAAGGCAGGGCCGGACTACATCGACCCGGCCTTCCACGCCGCGGCGAGCGGCCGCGCCAGCGTCAATCTCGATCCCTGGGCCATGCGGCCGGCCGGCCTGGCCGCCCTGGCGGCGGCCCAGGCGCTGGAGGGCGAGCTGCTGCTGGTCGAGGGCGTCATGGGCCTGTTCGACGGCGGCCCCGGCGGCGCCGGCTCGACCGCCGACCTGGCGGCGGCGCTCGCCCTGCCGGTCGTGCTGGTCGTCGACGCCCGCGCCCAGGCCCAGTCCCTGGCCGCCCTGGCGCGCGGCTTCCGCGACCACCGCCCGGAGGTGCGGGTCGCCGGCGTCATCGCCAACCGCGTCGGCGGCGCCCGACACGGCGCCCTGATCCGCGAGGGGTTGGCGCCGGTGGGCCTGCCGCTGCTCGCCGCCCTGCCGCGGCGCGAGGACCTGGCCTTGCCCTCTCGCCACCTCGGCCTGGTCCAGGCACGCGAGCGGCCGGAGCTGGAGGCGCTGCTCGAGCGCGCCGCCGACTGGCTTGAGGCGCACCTCGACCTGGAGGCGCTGCTGGCGCTGGCCGGCCCGCCGTCGCCGGCCCCGGCCGCCCGGCCGGGCGGCGCCCTGCCGGGCCTGGCACCGCCCGGCCAGCGCATTGCGCTGGCCAGCGACGCCGCCTTCGCCTTCGCCTACCCCCACCTGCTCGCCGGCTGGCGCGCCGCCGGCGCCGAGCTCCTGCCCTTCTCGCCGCTGGGCGACGAGGCGCCGGCGGCCGACGCCGACGCGGTCTTCCTGCCCGGCGGCTACCCGGAGCTGCACGCCGGGACGCTCGCCGGCAACGGCCGCTTCCTCGGCGGCCTGCGCGCCGCCGCGGCCCGCGGCGCCTGGCTCTACGGCGAGTGCGGCGGCTACATGGTCCTGGGCGCGGGCCTGGTCGACGCCGAGGGCCGGCGCCATGCCCTGGCCGGGCTGCTGCCGCTGGAGACCTCCTTCGCCGAGCCCCGCCTGCACCTGGGCTACCGCGCCGCGCGCAGCCTCGTCGCCACGCCCTTTGGGCCCGCCGGCACGCGCCTGCGCGGCCACGAGTTCCACTATGCCAGCACCCTACGTGAGGGCGACGCCCCGCGCCTCTTCGCGGTCAGCGACGCCGCAGGGGCGGCGCGGCCGGAGACGGGTCTCGCCCTCGGCACCGTCGCCGGCTCCTTCCTGCACCTGGTCGACGCGGCTTAAGCCGAGCGCTGGCCGAACCAGCTCGGCAGCTGCAGGTCGAGGCTGCCCTGGTCGCCCTCCTGCAGGTGGCCCGCGCCGGCGTGGTCGGGCAGGATCACGGTCACGGTCGTGCCGACGCCGGGGGTGCTGTCGATCTCGAGCCGGCCGCCGTGCTGCTCGACCAGGGCCTTGGCCAGGGGCAGGCCGAGGCCGGTGCCCTCGTAGCGGCGGGTATGGCTGTTGTCGACCTGCTGGAAGGGCTGCAGGGCCAGCTTGACGTCCTCGGCGCTCATGCCGATGCCGCTGTCGGCGATCGAGAAGGCGATGCCGCGCTCCGGCAGCAGGGCCGAGGAGACCAGGATGCTGCCGCCGCTCGAAGTGAACTTGAGCGCGTTGGACAGCAGGTTCAGCACGATCTGCTTGAGCTTGACGGGATCGGCCCAGAGCGCGGGCAGCGGCGCCGGGGTCGAGCTCGTCTCCAGCCGTATGCCGGCGGTGTCGATCTTGGCCCGGACCAGCGAGCAGCAGTTAGCGAGCAGCTGTTCGAGCCGCACCTCCTCGAACCGCAGCTGCAGCTTGCCGGCCTCGATCTTCGAGATGTCGAGCACGTCGTTGATCACCGCCAGCAGGTGCCGGCCACTGTCGCCGATGGCCTGGCAGTAGTCGCGGTGGCGGTCGTTGCCGAGCGGCCCGAAGATGCCGAGGGTCAGCACCTCGGAGAAGCCGATGATGGCGTTCAGCGGCGTGCGCAGCTCGTGGCTCATGGTCGCCAGGAAGGCCGACTTGGCGCGGTCGGCGGCCAGCGCCTCGTCGTGCGCCTTCATCAGCTCGTGGGTCGTCTCCTCGACCAGGCGGTGCTGGCGCTTCAGCTCCTCGTAGGCGTAGTCGGTCTCGGCGGCATGGCGCTCCAGCGTCTCGACGGTGCGGCGCAGCTCGCGCTCGCTGCGATCGAGCGCGCGCAGCGGCAGCAGCAGGACCGCCAGTGCGAGCAGGGCGCCCAGGCCGCAGGAGAAGCCGAGCACGAGGGTCATCCGCAGGCCGGTGGCGGCGCTGCCGGCGCCGAGCGCCGCATAGGCCAGGGGCACCGAGACCGCGACCAGCAGTGCGACCACCAGGGCCAGGCGGCGCAGGGAACGCCGCAGCCGCTCGACCCCCTCGGGCTCGCCGCCCGCGCTCACGTCGCTGCTCCGCGGCGCCTGCCGCTCTGCAGGCGTAATCCGGAGGCACTCAGGGACGCCATAGGCTCGACCGACCCCGCGCGAGGTTGTGGGTGGAGATTTCAGCCTAGCGCGACGGGTTTTGACAGAGTGTTAACGATTGGCGCGTCGGTGCGCGGACATACGCCGGACGCGCGGTCCGAGCCCGGATGCAGCCCTGCTCAAAGGTTGCTGTCGGGCTCCAGTGAGCAGGCGCCGCCCTCGTCCTGCAGGCAGCTCTTGAAGCCCTCGGCCTTCTCGAGCGAGTTGTCGGCGCTGGCGAGCGCCTCCTCAAGGCAGCCACGGTAGGTGCGCAGCCCCTCGAGATAGGTCTCGGCGTCGGCGACGCAGCGCTGCTTCTCGTTCTCGTCGGTGAACTCCCGCACGTCGGTCGAGCAGAGCGGCTGCAGCGGCTTGCTGCAGAGCATCTGCGCCGCCGGCTGCGCGAGCGGCATCAGAACGCCGGGCAGCAGGACGGCCAGCGCCAGGGGCGCTGCCGCCGCGAGCCGCAGGCGTGATGTCGTTGTCCTACGGACAGCCATTGCGCGTCCTCTCGGTGTGTGGGTTCCAGGATCAGCTAATGCGCCGCGACCGGAGGACGTTCCCCCGGGCGGGCGCGCCGACCATGCCGCGCGGGGCCGGCCCGGGCAAGGCATTCGGCAAGCGCCCGCGCGCTCAGCCCTCGCGCCGGGCGATCTCGAGCGCCTCGCGGACGACCGCCTCCTCGCCGATGTGGTTGGCGAGCAGCAGGATCAGCTTGGCGCTGAGCTTGGCCGCCGCCTCCTCCGGCAGGTCGCGGTAGGCCGCCATCAGTGCCTCGTAGAAGCCGTCGGCGTCGGCCAGGCGCGGCTCGGTCCTGAGGCGTCGGGTCATGTGGCGAAGACCTCCTGCTCGGCCGTCGCGGCGATGCCGAGGGCACGGTCGCGCGCGGCGCGCACGGCGGCGGGATCGAAGCGCGGCCAGCGGGCGGCGAGATGCTGGTCGGGGCGGAACAGCAGGGCCGCGCCGGGCTGCAGGCCACAGCGCGCGGCGACCAGGCCCTCGGCGTCGATCAGCAGCGGCAGGCCGCCGCTGTCTCGGGGGCCGGAGGAAACCAGAAGCGGGCGGACCGGCGGGCTCTCGCCGGCGAGAGCCGCCAGCCCCGCCGGCAGCGGCGTCCGCGGCTCGAGCGCGAGCAGCAGGGTGAAGCCGTCGCCGAGCCGGCGCAGCAGCCAGTCCGACCGCGCCTCCCCGGTCCGTTCCGAGTCCAGCACCGGCGCGTCCGGGCAGGGCGAGCCCGGCGGCAAGGCGGCCTCCCCGGATTCCTCCCGGGACTCGCCGGGCGTGCAGAGGGGCGAGCCGGCGTAGCTGCAGGGCAGCGACAGACGCCCGGAGTTGACCAGGCGGCGCGCGAAGGCGTGGTCCTCCGACAGCTCCAGCACGGCGTCGCGGAAGGCGCGGCTGGCGGCGCTCTTCGGCGTGATGAAGTCGGTCGAGCGGGTCGAGTTCAGGATGTTCTCGTCGGCAGCCGGGACGCGCTCGGCGTCGTAGCTGTCGAGCAGCGCCTCCGGCGCCTGGCCGGCCAGCACGGCAGCCAGCTTCCAGCAGAGGTTGTCGGCATCCTGCAGTCCGCCGTTGCCGCCGCGCGCCCCGAAGGGCGAGACTTGGTGCGCCGCATCGCCCAGGAAGAAGACGCGGCCCTGGCGGAAGCGCTCGAGCCGCCGGCACTGGAAGGTGTAGACGCTTACCCACTCGAGCTCGAAGCGCCGCTCGCCGAGCATGGCCCGCAGCCGGGGCAGCACCCGCTCAGGCTGCTTCTCCGCCACCGGGTCGGCCTCCCAGCCGAGCTGGAAGTCGATGCGCCAGACGTCGTCGGCCTGGCGGTGCAGCAGCACCGAGCGGCCGGGATGGAAGGGCGGGTCGAACCAGAACCAGCGCTCGGTCGGGAAGTCCGCCTTCATGACCACGTCGGCGATCAGAAATCGGTCCTGGAAGACCTGCCCGGTGAAGGCCAGGCCCAGGCTGCGCCGGACCTGGGAGCGCGCGCCGTCGCAGGCCAGCAGGAAGTCGCAGGTGATCGCGTAGGGCCCCTCCGGCGTCTCGACCGTCAGCCGTACGCAGGCGCTCTCCTGGACCGCCTCCAGCACCCGGTTCTTCCAACGGATCTCGGTCAGGCCGAGCTGGTGCGCCCGCTCGACCAGCCATTCCTCGACATAGTACTGCTGCAGGTTGACGAAGGCCGGGTAGGCGTGGCCCGGCTCGGGCAGCAGGTCGAAGCCGTAGATCTCGCGGTCCCTCAGGAAGACCTTGCCGCGGTTCCAGGTGATGCCCTTGTCGCGGATCCGCTCGCCGACGCCGAGGCGGTCGGCGATCTCCAGGCTGCGCTTGGCGAAGCAGATGGCGCGGCTGCCGAAGGAGACCGTGTCGTCCTCGTCGAGCAGCAGCGTCGCGACGCCGCGGCTGGCGAGATCGACGGCGGCGGTCAGGCCGACCAAGCCGGCGCCGACGACGACGACGGGGTGGTGCGCAGTGGCGCCCGGCTCCTGGTCGGCGCAGCGCCGGTAGTCGAAGCGCGGATTCTGGTAGGTCGTGGGCAAGCTTCGGCCCTTGGCTCTCGTGGCCGGCCCCGGGGTCAGGGGTTGGCCTCGGCGCCCTTCATCGCCGTGCCCTTCTCCAGGGCCTGCCACATCTCGCGGTCGCGCTCGGCGGTCCAGATCTGCGGGTCGGCGATGCCGCGAGCCTCGTCGTAGGCACGGGTCACGTCGAAGGGCATGCAGTGCTCGAAGATCACCCAGTTGCCGAAGCGCGGCTGCAGCCTGGCCAGGGTCTCGTCGTAGATCGCCTTCAGGTCGCGGCCGGCGCGGGCACCGGTCTCGACGGCGCCGTAGAGCGCGGTGACGAAGTCCCGGGTGCCGGCGATCGCCTCCTCGACCTGGGCCGGCGACTGCAGCGCCGCGCCGCGGCCCGGCACCAGCTTCTCCGGGCCGAGGGCGCTGAGCCGCTCCAGGGTCTGCGGCCAGTCCTTCAGATAGGCGTCGCCGGTGTAGGGGGTGGCGCCGTACTCGACCAGGTCGCCGGCGAACAGCACCTTTTCCTTCGGCAGCCAGACCACCGTGTCGCCCTTGGTGTGGCCGCGGCCGAGGTGCAGGATCTGGACCTCCCGCTCGCCCAGGAACAGCGTCAGCCTGTCCTCGAAGACCAGGGTCGGCCAGGTCAGCCCCGGCACCGACTCGAGCGAGCGGAACAGCCTGGGGAAGCGTCCGGCCTCGCTCTCGTAGTCCTGCTGGCCGCGCTCGCGGATCAGCTCCCAGGTCGGGCGGCTGGCGATGACGTTGCGGGCGCCGTAGGCCGAGGCGCCGAGCACGCGCACCGCGTGGTAGTGGCTGAGCACGATGTGCTCGATCGGCTTGTCGGTGACCTCCCGGATGCGCCGGATCACGTCCTCGGCCATGACCGGCGTCGCCTGTGTATCGACGACCAGAACCGAGTCGTCGCCGACGACGATGCCGGTGTTGGGATCGCCCTCGGCGGTATAGGCGTAGAGGCCCTCGCCGAGCTCGTCGAAGCTGACGGTCTTCTCGGCGAGGTCGTTCTGCGAGGCGAAGCCGCGGGACATGGACAATCCTCCGGAATGGTTCTTCTTTTGCTCTGGCTCAGGCCGGCGGATCGTAGCGCGCGACGACCTGCTCGATGGAGCCGAAGATCGACCGGCCCCCGGCGTCCTTCATCTCGATGGCGACGCGGTCGCCGAACGCCAGGAAGCCGGTCCTGATCTCGCCGCCCAGGATCTTCTCGACCATGCGGACCTCGGCGATGCAGGAATAGCCCAGGCCGCCCTCGGCGACCGGCCGGCCGGGGCCGCCGTCGGGGTCGCGGTTGGAGACCGTGCCGGAGCCGATCACCGCGCCGGCGCCGAGCGGCCGGGTGCGCGCCGCGTGGGCGACCAGGGTCGGGAAGTCGAAGGTCATGTCGACCCCGGCCTCGGGCCGGCCGAAGAGCGCGCCGTTGAGCGAGGACAACAGGGGCAGCGACAGCCGCCGGCCGTCCCAGGCCGCGCCGAGCTCCTCGGGGGTCACCGCGACGGGGGAGAAGGCGCTCGAGGGCTTGGCCTGGAAGAAGCCGAAGCCCTTGGCCAGCTCGCCCGGGATCAGGTTGCGCAGGGAGACGTCGTTGCACAGCATCACGAGCTTGATGTGCCCGCCCGCCGCCTCGGGCGAGACGCCCATCGGCACGTCGTCGGTGACGACCGCGACCTCGGCCTCGAAGTCGATGCCCCAGGCGGTGTCGGCGAGGGCGATCGGGTCGCGCGGGCCGAGGAAGGCGTCGGAGCCGCCCTGGTAGATCAGCGGATCGCTCCAGAAGGACTCCGGCATCTCGGCGCCGCGCGCCTTGCGCACCAGCTCGACGTGATTGACGTAGGCCGAGCCGTCGGCCCACTGGTAGGCGCGCGGCAGCGGCGCGGCGCAGTCGGCGGGCTCGAAGGCGAAGCTGCCGGCGACCTTGCCTGCCTCCAGGGCGGCCTGCTCACGCTCCAGCTTCGGTGCGACGGCCTGCCAGTCGTCGAGGGCGGCCTGCAGGGTCGCGGCGGCCTGTGCCTCGACGGCGCGCGACAGGTCGCGGGCGACCAGGACCAGCCGGCCGTCGCGGCCGCCGCGCTTCAGGCTCGCGAGCTTCACCCCTCTACTCCGCGGCCTGGGGCTCGGCCCCCGGCGTCTGCCAGGAGCGGGCGTAGCCCTCGAACTCCGTGGCGGCGGCGGCCGAGCCGATCTCCAGGGCGTCGCGTGTGTCGATCATCACGGCGTACTCCTCGGTCCCGCTCTTCTTCGGCGTGAAGGCGTTCTTCAGCGCCTTGGGGTGCGGGCCGTGGGTGAAGCCGCAGGGGTGGAAGGTGACCATCCCGGGATGGATGTTGTCGCGGCTGAAGAAGTCGCCGTCGTGGTAGAAGATCACCTCGTCATAGTCGTCGTTGTTGTGGAAGAAGGGCACCTTGAGGGCGTCCTCGCCGCTCTCGAAGGGGCGCGGCACGAAGGTGCAGACGACGAAGCGGTCGCCGACGAAGGTCGTGTGCGCCGAGGGCGGCAGGTGGTAGCGGTGGCTCATCAGCGGGCGGATGTCGCGCACGTTGATCCTGACCGGCACCAGGTCGCCCTTCCAGCCGACGGCGTCGAGCGGGTTGAAGGGATAGGTCACGGTCGAGATGGCGTTGCGCCGCTTGATGCGCACGCGCCACTCGCGCTCGTCGCGCTGCGCCTCGAAGGCCTCGTCGAGGTGCGGCGTGTCCAGCATCGCCGGGTCGAAGATCGCGTGGTCGCCGACCAGCCCCTTGTCGGGCAGCAGGTAGCTGCCGTTGGTGCACTCGATCAGCAGGGCGACGATCGGCTCGCTCGCCTCCAGCCGCCACATCGTCGAGCGCGGCAGCATGACGTAGTCGCCGGCCTCGATCGCCAGGTGACCGTAGTCGCAGTAGAGGTCGCCGCGCCCGGCGTGGACGAAGATCAGCTCGTCGCCGTCGCCGTTGCGCGCCAGGTGGTCCATCGAGCGCGGCGCGCGCCAGTGGCGCAGGCGCACGTGGCCGTTGAACAGAACCTCGCCGGCCTCGAAGGGGCAGGCCTGCGTCTCGTCCAGCCGCGTCAGGTCGAAGGCGCGCGGCTTCAGCGGGCCCTCCCAGGAGGTCCAGCCGGTCGGCGCGTGCCGGTGATACATGTGGGTCGCCGGCCCGAAGAAGCCCTCCTTGCCGAGCTCGCGCTCCCAGGTGCCCTCGGGCAGGCCGGCGTGCGCCTGGCGCGCGGCGCGGCCCTCGATGCGCGGCAGACCGATGTACTTGCGCATGGCCTCCTCCCGTCCTGTGGTCTCACGGCGGGCCTCGCCCCTTGCGGCGGGATCCGGCCGCCAATATCGTTTCAGGTGAAACGAACGTCAAGGCGCGCGCCATGCCGACATCAACGGAGAACAAGGCCACGGCCGCTTCGGCGCCGCGGGAGGGCGCGCGCGAGGGCTTCTCGCTCGGCGCCTTCCTGCCCTACCGGCTGTCGGTTACGACCAACCGGATCTCGCGCGCCTTCGCCCGGCGCTACTCGGCGCGCTTCGGCCTCTCGATTCCGGAGTGGCGCGTGCTGGCCGTGCTCGGCAGTTTCGCGCCGCTGTCGTCCAACGAGATCTGCGAACGCACCGCCATGGACAAGGCCAAGGTCAGCCGCGCCGTCGCGCTGCTGACCGGCAAGGGCCTGGTCGACCGCGCGCCCCATCCGCAGGACCAGCGCCTCTTGCGGCTTTCGCTCAGCGCCGCCGGCCGCCGCAGCTTCGAGGCCGTCGTGCCGATCGCCGAGCGGCTCGAAGACGAGCTGACGGCGGAGCTGTCCGACCGGGAGCGCGCGGTCCTGGACCGCTGCCTGGAGCGCCTCGGCGCGGCGCTCGACCGGCTCGAGGGCCGCTAGGTCCGAGTGGCCACGGGGGACGGCGGATCGGAACTCCCCCGGGCTGCGCGCCGTTTTCACGGCAGATCCCTATTGCAGGAGGACCAGCGCCATGGGCGAGAAGCAGAAGAACGAGGGTGAAGGCAACAAGTCGGCCGACCGTGCCTATCGCAAGGATACGGAAGACTTCATCGACAGCAACGACGTCGAGGGCAAGGCCAGGGATGCGGCCAAGGACGTACGCTCGCCCAACCAGCCGCTGAGCCCCGAGGAGCAGGCCGGCCGCGATCGAGCCAAGGAATTCGAGCCCAAGGACTCGGCCAAGAAGTGAGCGGCAAGGACGGCGAAGGCGCGGGCGCCGCAGAGCGCGGGGCCGCCGCGCAGCCGCCCCGGGCCGAGGAGCGCGACCGCCGGCCCAGCCCGGCCGAGGCGGGCATGGCGAGCGCCGCCCTGCGCACGCCGGCACCGCAGCGTTCAGCCGGCCGCAAGACGGTCCGCCGGCCCGATCGTGAATCCGACAAGACCTGAAGGTCCTGTCTCCAGAGAGTTGCATCAGCGGGCTCCGGCTTCCCGGAGCCCGCTGAATTTTCGCGTCAGGCGGGCAAAGTCATGCCAGGACCAGACGCGCGGAAGTCGGGATCAAAGCTTTCCTGCTAAAATTTAAGCAAGTTCACAATTGAGGCGAATTGTGGCGTAAGCCTCTGTTGTGCGGCGACCTTAACCTTAACGAGAACAGCCGGCCGGCGTCCTTAGGGTGCGGTTTACAATTCAGTTACGAAAATTGCCTCACGGGCGAACTTCCCAAAGATTATAAATCCCTTAACGGGCAACAATCTTTGACAATCTGGGGCGACACCTCGTCCCTGCCTCCGGGCTTTTCGGGAGTGGCACGACACACGTCCAGATTGATCGTTACATAGTGTTGCTGGCGGTTGTGGGGGATCGCGAGACATGGCCAAGCTGATCGTCGAGTCGATTGACGGACGGGTGCTCGAAATCGCACTCGTCCCGGGGGCGGAGCTGCCGTCCATCCAAGCGGGCGACAAGGTGCGCGTCCTGGCGGGCCCGGGCGAGAAGGTGTCGGTCAGCCTGAACGGCGACGACCTGGTCGTCGTCCTGCAGCCGGCGGAGGGCGCGGCCGAAAGCTTCACCTTCGAGAAGCTCGCGCTCTACCTCCTTGCCGGCGAGGCCGAGCTGGCCCTGGCCGACGCGGCCGGCACCGAGCGCGTCATCGAGGACGGCGAGGGCCTGATGGCCGAGCTGGCCGCCGAGTTTGCCGAGATGGCACCCGCGGCGGGCCCGGGCGAAGGCTCGCCGCCGCCCCTCCAGTCCGGCTCCTTCGTCAACCCGGGCGACGTCCGCGGCGTCACGGCCGACGGTCAGAGCTTCCGCCCCGGCAGCCTGGGCGGCGAGGACGGCAGCGGCGGGCTGTTCGGCGGCGCCCAGGGCGACGGCCTGGGCGGCCCGGGCGGCGGCTTCGGCCAGCCCGGATCTGGCGGATTCGCGACAAATACCCTTGCCGAGGCCCGCAACGCCGCGAACCGCGGCGGTCGCGACGACCCGAGCGCCGGGCCCGACGGCTCCGGCGCGGGGTCCGCGGGCGGCGCCTCGGGCGGATCCGGCGGATCCGGCGGTGGCGGCGGTGACACCGCGCCGATCGTCCTGTCCGGCCAGGCGATCGACGGCTACATCGTCGGCGCCACGATCTTCGCCGACGCCAACGGCAACGCCATCCTCGACAGCGGCGAGGCCTTCGCGGTCACCGGCGCCAACGGCGCCTTCACGCTGACCGGCGGCAGCGGCCCGCTGGTCCTGACCGGTGGCATCGACGTCTCGACCGGCCAGTTCTTCAAGGGCACCCTGACCGCGCCGGCCGGCGCGACGGTGGTGACGCCGCTGACCACGGCGATCCAGTCGCTGGTCGCGAACGGCCAGAGCGTCGCCGCCGCCGAGCAGGCGGTCAAGACCGCCTTCGGGCTGTCGAGCGGGATCGACCTCAAGACCTTCGACCCGGTCGCCGAGGTCGAGAACGGCACCGCCGGCGCCGCCGACGTGCTGGCCGCCGGCATCAAGCTGCAGAACACCGTGATCCAGGCCGCCTCGGCGCTGCAGGGCGCCGGCGGGCCGACCGTGACGCTGGCGAGCGCGACGGATGCGCTCTACGCCCAGATCGCGGCGGCGCTCGCCGACGACCCGAACGCCGACCCGCTCGACGACGTCACCTCGCTGATCACCGAGGCGATGGCCTCCTCGACGCTCGGGCTCTCGAGCGCGGCGCAGAACCAGATCAGCGCCAAGATCGGCGACATCGTCCAGATCATCGACGAGAGCAACGACGGCATCGAGGCGCTGGCGAGCAGTGGCACGACGCTGCTGACGGAGCTGGCCCAGTACGCCTACGTCGCCCAGAACACTGCAGCCCAGGCGCTGTTCGGCGCCTTCGACGCGGTCCAGGGCACCGGCGGCACCGCCGACCTGTCGAGCGCCACGACCTCCTACACCGGCGCCGGCCTGACGACCTCGGTCGCCAACGCCGCCTCCCAGCTCGGCACCGTCGGCACCACGACCTCGACGGCGACCGCCGGCGACGACGTCATCGACGGCACGGCGGGCAACGACGTCATCGACGGCCTCGGCGGCAACGACATCATCGCCGGCGGGGCCGGCAACGACATCCTGCTGGGCGGCGCCGGCAACGACCAGCTCTCCGGCGACGGCGGCGACGACACCCTGCTCGGCGGCAGCGGCACGAACATCCTCAACGGCGGCAGCGGCATCGACACCGCCCAGTACGACGGCAAGTTCGCCGACTACCAGGTCTCGGCGACGACGCCCGGAATCCTGAAGGTCGTCGGCAGCGGCCTCAGCGATACGCTCGACACCATCGAGATCCTGAAGTTCGCCGACCTGACCCTGCGCGTCGCCGGCGGCAACAGCGAGTACACGACCTTCGCCTCGGCCCTGTCGGCTGCCTCGTCCGGGGAGCGCATCCTGCTGGTCGGCGCGGCGAGCGTGCCGGGCACGCTCTCGCTGTCCAAGCGCGTCAGCATCCAGGAGGCCGGCGAGAACCCCTCGGTCAGCATCGCCAGCGACGGCGCCCTGGTCGTCGACGGCAGCCTGCTGCCGGGCACCACGACGCTCGACCTCTCCGGTCTCGCCGGCTCGAACGCCCTGCGCTTCACCGACATCGGCGCGCTCGCCAGCATCGTCACGGCCACGGGCCAGACGCTGACGCTGACCGCCGCCCAGGCCGACGGCCTCGCGCTCACCGGCGCCGGCGCCGTCACGGTGACCGGCCTCGCCGGGACGGCAGCCGACCTCTCCGGCTTCGCCTCGAGCGCCACGCAGATCGTCCAGATCGCGGCCTCGACCACCCTCGATCCCGCCACCGACCTCGGCCAGTTCGAGGTCCGGGTCGCCACCGGGCAGACCCTGACGCTGAGCGCGGCGCAGGCCGACGGCGTCACGATCACCGGCGGCAGCCTCGCGCTGTCCGGCCCGGTCATGGCCGACGCCAACCTGACGGCGGTCGGCTCGGCGCTGACCGGCACCCTCGCCGTCAATGCGGGCACCCTGACCCTGACCGTGGCGCAGGCCGACGGCGCCTCGATCAGCGGCACCGGCAGCCTGCTGGTCACCGGCGACGTCGACTCCAGCGCCGACCTCAGCGGCGTCGCCGCCACGCTGCTGTTCCCCGGCAACACTATCGAGATCGCCGAGGGCCAGACCCTGACGCTGGCGGCCGGCCAGGCCGGCGACAAGGCAATCACCGGCGACGGCACCCTGGCCCTGTCCGGCGACGCCGCCGGCGCCGACCTCGGCAGCATCACGGCCGACATCGAGGTGCCGGGCGGTCAGACCCTGACCATGACCACGGCACAGCTCGCCGAGCTCGACAGCGGCGCCCGCCCGATCGGTGGCGAGGGCAGCGTCGCCCTGACCGGCAACGCGACCAGCCTGGGCAGCCTGGGCGGCTACGTCTCGGCCTCCCTTACGGTGCCGGCCGGCGGCGCGCTGACCGTGACCGCCGCGCAGGCCGACGAGTTCGCCCTCGGCGGCGCCGGCAACGTCACCATCACCGGCCTCGGCGCCACCGCGGTCGACTTCTCGGACATCGACGTCTCCGGCACTGCGACGGTCACGCCGAGCGGCAGCGTGACGCTCTCCGCCGAGACCGACCTCGGCGCCGTGACCCTCTCGATCCCCGCCGGCCGCACCGTGACCATGACGGCCGAGCAGGCCAGCGGCGTGACCATCGTCGGCGGCGGCACGCTGGCGATCACCGGCGCCTTCGACGGGACGGTCGATTTCTCCGCCTGGGGCGCGGCCACGGTCGACCTGACCGGCGCGACGATCGATCCCGGCGTCACCGAGCTCGCGCTGCCGAACACCTCGGAGTTCCACCTGACCTACGCGCAGGTCAACGCGCTGGCCACGATCACGGGCAACGAGCAGGCGAACACTCTCGTCGTCGACGTCAGCGAAGCGACCGGCGGCGTGACCTACGACTCCGGCGACCAAGCGACCATCGACCTGGATCTCGGTACGCTCGGCGGCAACGACCGCATCGTCTTCGACTTCGGCGCGCAGGCCGGCAACACGATCGTTCTGAGTGGCGACAGCACGATTGACCTGGGCCAGGGCAACGACACGCTCGAGTCCAGCAACGGCACGCTCGACATCTCGGCCGCGGTCGTCGCTGGCGTCGAGAACCTGGAGATCAATTCAACCATCGCCATGTCGGCGACCCAGTTCGCCGACCTCGAGGACCTCGATGCGCTCGCCGGCGCCGGCGAGATCGTGGTCCGGGTCGACGACGCCTTCGTAGATGCGACCTCGCCCCTCGACCTCTCCGTCTTCGGCGCGAACCTCCTGCCGGGCGGCGGCACGCCTCCGACCGTGCGGGTGCTCGCCGACGGCTATACGGTCCAGAGCGATTCAGACGGCACCGTCACGCTTGCGCATGCGACGAAGCCGACCTTCACGATCACCCTGCCGGACGGCGACCCGGGTGTGACCCCCGTCATCATCCTGTTTGGGCCGGCCGGGAGCGATGAAGCCCTCGGCGGATTCGCAGAGGGTCGTGTCTTCTTCGAGGAAGTGACAACCGTCTTCAACGGCGAGCAGCTCGCGGCCGTCGTCACGGCCGATGGCGCAGATATCGCCGATGTCGAAACGATTCGTCTCGGAGGACCGATCCTGGTCTCGGGAGACCTGGACCTCACGACCGACGCGCTTGACGACGTTGGCATCGCCTACCAAGGCTACGCCATCGAGGTCGCTGCGGGCGTCACGCTGACGTTGACAGGGGCCCAGGCCAACGGTGGCACCGTCACCGGCGCCGGCGCCCTGGTGATCACGGATCTCAGCGGCGCGACCGACGGGCTCGACCTCTCGGGCATCGCGGTCGCGACCACCCTCGCGGTCGACGGGATGGAAGACCTGACCGGCCTGACGGACCTCGACTTCGGCGACCTGGAGCTGGTGGTTGGCCCGGGGGGCGCAGTCACCCTGACGGCGGCCCAGGCCGACGGCATGACCATCAGCGGCGACGGCACGGTCGAGATCGAAGAGCTCGGCATCGAGGCCGTCGACCTCTCCGGCATCGCGGCCGAAGCCTGGGCCGAGATCGCCGGTTCGGTCCAGCTCAGCAGCCTGATCAACCTCGGCAGCGTCGCCCTGATGCTCGCGGAGGGAGCCAGCCTGACGATCAGCCGCGCCCAACTCGACGGCCGCGCACTTCCCAACGACGAGGGAACCCTCGTGATCGGCGGCGACGCGACCGCGATCGACTTGACCGGCGTCGCGGCGGGGGTCGATTTCCAGGTCGCCGCCGGCCGCACCCTCACGCTGACCGTGGCACAGGCGAACGGCCGCGACATCACCGGCGAGGCCGGCAGCAACCTCTACCTGAAGCAGCTCGGCGGCGCCGAGGTCGACCTGTCCGGCATCACGGTGCCCGGGATCCTGTCGGCCAACGTGCCGACCTCGGCGACGCTGCATGCGAACACCGATCTCGGCGAAGTCGCCGTCACCGTGGCGAGCGGCGCGACCCTGACGCTGGGCGCCGCCCAGGCGGACGGCCTGGCCGCCACCGGCGCCGGCGGCGTCGCCGTCACCGGGCTCGGCGACGATGCCGTGGATTTGTCCGGTATCCACGCGACCGGCGGGCTGACGGTCGACGTGCCGGCCGACGCCACGCTGCCCAGGGGCAGCTACCTCGGCGACTTCGCGGTCACCGTCGCCGAAGGCGCGACCTTCACCCTGCCCGCCGGGGTGGCCGACGGGCTGGCGATCACCGGCGCGGGCAGCGTCGTCTTGACGAATCTCATCGACGAGGCGGTCGACCTCTCCGGCATCGACGTCGAGGGCGGCACGACCGCCGAGGTCGATGCCACGGTGACCCTGGCCTCCGGGACCGACCTCGGCGACGCCTCGCTCGAGGTCGCCGCCGGCCACGTCCTAACGCTCTCGGCGGCGCAGGCCGACGGCCGGGCGATCGCCGGCGACGGCGGCGTCACGGTGACCGGGCTCGGCGCGGGCGCAGTCGATCTGTCCGGCGTCACGGCCGCGGGCGACAAGGTGCTGGACGTTGCCGTCTCGACGACCCTGGCCTCGGGCGCCGACCTCGGCGACTTCGCCGTGACCGTCGCGAGCGGCCAGACCCTGACCCTGGCCGCCGGCCAGGCCGACGGCCTGCTCGCCTCCGGCGCCGGCGGCGTCACGGTGACCGGCCTCGGCGCGGCCGAGATCGACCTCTCGACGATCCTGGTCGAGGGCGCCAAGACGGCCCTGGTGCCGCAGACCGCGACCCTGGCGGCGGGCACCGACCTCGGCGACTTCGCGCTCCAGGTCGCGACCGGCCAGACCCTGACCCTTTCCGCCGGCCAGGCCGGCGGCGCCTCGATCGGCGGCGCCGGCGGCGTCACCGTGACCGGCATCACGGCCACCACCGACCTCTCCGGCCTCGTGGTCGCCGGCGTCGTCGTCGCGGTGGTGACGGCGAACACCAGCATCGTCGCCGCCGGGACCAACCTCGACGCGGTCGACAGCTACCAGGTCCAGGGCGGTCGCACGCTGACCCTGAGCGCCGCCCAGGCCGACGGCGAGGCGATCGCGGGCGCCGGCAACGTCACGATCTCCGGCCTCGGCGCCGGCGTCGTCGACTTCGGCGCCATCACGGTCGGCGGCACGGTCGTCGCGACCGTCACCGGCAACCTCACGCTGGCCGCCGGCAGCGACCTTGGCCCGCTCGCCCTCAGCGTCGGGTCGGGCAGCATCCTGACCCTTACGGCCGAGCAGGTCGACGGCCGCGTCATCGCCGGCACCGGCACGGTCGTCGTCACCGGCGACATTACGGGCATCAACCTCGGCGGCGTCGCCGGGACGCTGACGCTGGACCTGCCGGAGACCGGCGAGACTCTGACCATCGCGGCCGGCCAGACGGTCTCGCTGTCGGTGGTGGAGGCGAGCGCCTACACCGCCATCGAGGGCGAGGGCACCCTGCTCCTGCGCGGCGACGGAATCTCGACCTTCGAACAGCTGAGCAACGTGATCGCCGACAGCCTCGACTTGGGCATCTCCAGCAGCCTGATCCTGACGGCCGCCCAGGCCGACGGCCTGACGCTGGCCGGCCCCGGCACCCTGGTGCTGACCGGAACCCTCGAGATCGCCGACCTCTCGGAGATCGCCGCCAACCTCGACATCAGCGGCGCGACCCTGACCCGCGTGACGCTGCCCGAGCTCAGCGAGGTGCAGTCGCTGATCCTGACGGCCGAGCAGGCCGACGGCCTGTCGATGGCCGAGGGCACGGTCTTCGTCACCGGCGGCTTCGCCGACGACTTCGACAGCCTCGACCTCGACGACTGGGCGGTCGATCGCAGCGAGCCGGGCGGCTTCGAGATCGCGACTGTGGACGGCGAGTCGGTGCTCCGGCAGACCATCGAGGCCGTCGATGACGTCGCGGCCTTCTATCAGACCCAGGGCCGCAAGTTCGACCTGCACGACGGCACGACCACGACCTCGATCGACCTCTACATCGATCCGACCTGGGAGCCGACGGGCGAGGAAGGCTTCCGCTGGGCCGGCTTCTGGGGCGTGGCGACCGACGCCGCGAGCGACATCGTCAACTATCCGATCGTCGAGTTCACGACCCTGGGCGGCACGCCGGGCTTCCGCGTCTGGGAGAGCGTCGGCGGCGGTGTCTGGCACGACGTCGGGCTGCCCAACGGCTTCGACTTCGGCGACTTCGTGACGCTGACCATGACGCTGCAGGACGACGGCACGGTCCTCTACCAGATCGGCGACCTCAGCTTCACCTCGACCGGGACCTACGACGCGGTCGAGATCGACCAGATCATCCTCCAGGGCTACAACCAGGACCCGACCGACACGACCGCGGGCCACGGCTACGAGATCCTCTGGGACAACCTGGAGGCCGGGCCGGCGGTCTACATCGCCCAGGACACCGACCTCACCGACATCGAGGGCACGCTGGCCTTCCGCGGCGACGGCACGGTCTTCGTGGCCGAGGGCGCGACCCTGGCCCTGACCGTCGAGCAGGCCGACGGCCGCACCATCGCCGGCGAGGGCAGCGTCAGCATCGAGGGCGAGGTCACCGGCTCGGTCGACCTCAGCGGCATCTCCGCCGGCCTGAGCTTCGTCGGCGGCACCCTGGCGGTCGCCGCGGCGGCCGAGCTGACGATGACCGGCGAGCAGGTCGACGGCGCCTCGATCGGCCTCGCCGACCCGTCCTCGAGCCTGCATGTCGAGGTTTCCTACGCCGAGCTGAGCGCGGACAACCAAGCGCTGCCGGCCTACGACATCGCCGGCATCACGGTCGGCACGGCCGATGGCCCCACGAACAGCCCGGAGGCGGTCTGGAACCTCATCCAGGTCGAGAGCCTCGTCGACAAGTTCAAGCTGTTCTGGGCGAGCGGCGACAAAGCCTACTACGCGAACTGGCCGGACGCCGGCGTCTCGGTCAACCAGGCGAACGTCGAGATCGGCAACATCTACGCCGCCTACCTCGAGACCGAGAGCTTCGTGCCGATCCTGGACATCGTCCAGACCAAGGTCGGCGGCGAGCCCGACTTCGAGAACCGCCAGCAGTCGCTGCACGACAACCTGCTGGCGAACCTGCGGGACAACGTCATCAACAGCCGCTTCGGCGAGGACGACCCGCGCAGCGAGCTGGCCGAATTCTACGGCGACCGTCCGGAGCACCCGGGCTACGTCGACAGCGGGACCGGCCTCTACAGCAACCAGCCGGCGGCCACCGCCTCGGTGATGTGGGACATCTCCCACGGCCTCGAGTATCCGGCCGAGCTGCCCTTCGCCTACGGCACCCTCGGCGAGGCCTTCGCCCTGGCCGAGGGCGTGCTCGAGATCGACGGCAGCAAGCTGCTGGTCGACTCGCTCGACCTGACGATCCTGCCCGAGGGCGTCGATGTGCGGGTCGTCGAGATCGGCGGCCTCACCGCGCTGATCACTGCGGACGACCAGACGGTCACGCTCGACGGCCAGCAGCTCGACGTCATCTCCGGGGAGAGCGGGAGCCTGACCATCGCCGGCGGCGCCGCGGTCGACATCGTCAACGCCGGCCTCAGCGTACCAGGCGACGCGCCGCCGAGCGTCGCCAATCTGCTGGCCCTCGAATTCGCGGGCCTGCCGGAGAAGTCGCTGATCCCGGACAACCTGACGGTCGAGGGCAGTCACACCGATGCCATCACCGCCTTCTGGATCCAGCTCGACCAGCTCTACGTCGGCTCGGGCGACTACTACGACCTGACGATCAACGGCTCCTTCGCTTACCTCGGCAACGACTACGCCGCCTACCTGCTCGACGGCGGCGCGCCGCTGGTCGACATCGTCAAGGTCGTGGGCGGCGACTCGCCGCGCCTGCAGAGCCTGCACGACAACCTGCTCGGCAACCTCGGCGACGGGCCGATTTCGAGCCGCTTCACCAACCTGGACCAGCCCGACCCGCGCACGTCGGCCGGCGAGAGCTTCGGGGACCGGCCGTTGCACGACGGCAGGGTCGACGGCGACGGCCTCTTCCTGAACCAGGCCACCGCGACCTCGGTCGTCATGTGGGACGTCGCCCACGGCTACGACTACCCCGCCGACCTGCCGCCGGCCTACGGCGAGCTCGGCGAGGCCTTCGCCCTGGCCGAGGGCGTGCTGGTGGTCGACGGCAGCAAGCTGACGCTCGCCACCCTCGACCTCTCGGTCCTGCCCGACGGCTTCGAGGTCGCGGTCGCCGACCTCGGCGGCCTGACCGGCTTCGTCACCGGCCCCGACCAGGTTCTGACCCTGACCGTCGAGCAGGCCGACGGCCTGACCGTCACCGGCGAGGGCAGCGTCGGCATCGAGGGCGAGGTCACCGGCTCGGTCGACCTCAGCGGCATCGGCACCGCGCTCACCTTCGTCGGCGGCACCCTGGCGGTAGCCGCGGCGGCCGAGCTGACGATGACCGGCGAGCAGATCGACGGCGCCTCGATCGGCCTGGCCGACGCGACTTCGAGGCTTCATGTCGAGTTTTCCTACGCCGAGCTG
This sequence comes from Tistlia sp., assembly GCF_040905785.1. Taxonomy (NCBI): domain Bacteria; kingdom Pseudomonadati; phylum Pseudomonadota; class Alphaproteobacteria; order Rhodospirillales; family Rhodovibrionaceae; genus Tistlia; species Tistlia sp. Next base: position 48,264 of record NZ_JBBDQW010000073.1, on the reverse strand, counting down.
AGCGCGGACAACCAAGCGCTGACGGCCTACGACATCGCGGGCATCACCGTCGTCACGGCGGAGGGCCCGACGAACAGCCCGGCGGCTGTCTGGAACTCCATTGAGGTCGACAGCCTCGTCGACAAGTTCAAGCTGTTCTGGGCGAACGGCGACGCCAAGTACTACGAGAACTGGCCCGACGCGGGCGTTTCGGTCAACGAAGCCAACGTCGAGCTCGCCAATCTCTACGTCGCCTACCTGGCGGCCGGCGGCGCGCCGATCCTCGACGCCGTGCAGACCAAGGTCGGCGGCATCGCGGACTTCGAGGCGCGCCAGCAGAGCCTGCACGACAACCTGCTCGGCAACCTCGGCGACGGCGCGATCGTCCAGCGCTTCGGCAGCGATCCGGCCGACGACCCGCGCAGCGAGGCCGCCCAGGCCTACGGCGAGCGCGCCTACCACGAGGGCATGGTCGACGCCGAGGGCGACTACAGCAACGCGGTCAAGCTGACCAACAGCGTGATGTGGGACGTCGCCCACGGCATCGACTATCCCGAGACCGCCGAGGCACCCTACGGCGACATCGTCGGCGCCTTCGAGCTGGTCGAGGGCGTGCTGGAGATCGACGGCAGCAAGCTGACGCTCGCCACGCTCGACCTGACCATCCTGCCCGAGGGCATGGACGTGCGGGTTATCGAGGCCGGGAGCCTCACGTCGCTGACCACGCTCGAGGGCCTCGACCTCTCGATCTCGGCCGAGGCGGTCGACGGGATGCAGATCGCGGTCCACCCGGACAGCATCCTGACCATCGAGGCGGCCTTCGAGCCGCTCGGCGCGGAGAACCAGGCGCTGCCGCTGATCGACATCGCCGGGATCTTCGTCGACGGCAGCAACAGCCCGGAAGCCGTCTGGGACAACGTCACGGTGACCGGCGGCGAGGTCGACAAGTTCAAGCTGTTCTGGGCGAACGGCGACGCCAAGTACTACGAGAACTGGCCCGACGCGGGCGTTTCGGTCAACGAAGCCAACGTCGAGCTCGCCAATCTCTACGTCGCCTACCTGGCGGCCGGCGGCGCGCCGATCCTCGACGCCGTGCAGACCAAGGTCGGCGGCATCGCGGACTTCGAGGCGCGCCAGCAGAGCCTGCACGACAACCTGCTCGGCAACCTCGGCGACGGCGCGATCGTCCAGCGCTTCGGCAGCGATCCGGCCGACGACCCGCGCAGCGAGGCGGCCCAAGCTTACGGCGACCGCCCCTATCACGAGGGCATGGTCGACGGCGACGACCACTACAGCAACGTCGCCAAGGCCTCGGCGGTGATCGGCTGGGATCTTCTGAACGGCGTCTTCTATCCCGAGACCCTCCCCGAGCCCTACGGTGTGCTCGAGGGCGCCAACAACCTGAACGGCACGGCCGGCACCGACTACTTCTTCGGCGGCGGCGACGACGACGTGCTGATCGGCGGTGCCGGCGACGACGTCGCGGGCTACCGCGGCAATCGCGCCGACTTCGAGATCTCGGCCCAGGCCGACGGCGGCGTCACGGTCGCCGACGGCAACCTCGCCAACGGCGACGAGGGCACCGACGACCTGACGGGCGTCGAGACGCTGGCCTTCACCGACGGCACGGTCTCCTTCGGCGCCCAGCTGCGGCAGGCGGCTGCCGAGGTCGGTGACGGAGGCGACGACGACCGCTTCCACCCGGGCAGCGGCAACTCCGACACCAACTTCGTCGTCCACGACAACAGCGAGGCGGGTCTCGAGGTCGCGCTCAAGGCCAAGGGCCGCCACACCGGCGACCTCGAGGCGGAGGGTGCCACCTACGAGACCGAGACCGGCATCAGCTCCGGTACGGCGGCGCTTTGGAACTTCGACTTCAGCGTCGTCAGCTACGAGGGCCGGCCGCTCAGCGACTTCCAGATCCTGATCACGGCCGACTTCGTCGATGCCGACGGCAACCGCACGGAAGGCGTGATGACCTTCGATCCGGTCGCGCACCTGCTCGCCCACCCCGGCGAGAACTACTACAGCGACGAGAGCGACCAGACCTCGGGCATCCAGAACTCGCAGAACATCGGCTGGCAGTCGGCCGGCTTCGATCCCAGCGCGATCGGCAGCTACGAGCTCAGCCTCACCGTCACCGAGATCGCCAGCGGCACCGTGGTCGGCGAGTCGAACATCCGGGTCGAGGTCGGGCCGAACATCGTCGTCGACGCCGGCGGCGAGGGGGACTTCCTGACGATCCAGGAGGCCATCGACGCCGCCGATGCCGGCGCCACGATCCTGGTCAAGGAGGGCACCTACGCCGAGTCCCTCACGCTGACCAAGGGCCTGACCCTGGTCGCCGAGAGCGGCGCCGAGGTCATCGTCGACCCGGTCTCGGGCAACGCCCTGACCATCGGCGGCGACCTCGCCGGCGCCGACGTCACGCTCAAGGGCCTGACCCTGGCCGGCGGCGAGAGCGGCATCTGGCTGAACGCCGACGCCGACGTCGGGACGCTGACGCTCGACGGCGTCACCGTCGAGGGCAACAGCGACTACGGCCTGCGCAGCAATGCCAACGCCCTGGCCGATCTGGTGGTCTCCGGCGGCCGCTTCGAGAACAACGGCTTCGAGACCGGCCTCAACGGCTCGGCCCACGTGAAGCTCTACGAGTTCGCCGGCGCCGCGGCCTTCGCGGGCGTGGTGCTGGTCGGCGCGAGCGAGGCCACGGCGCAGAACGACCGGCCGGACTACGGCATCGAGCTGACCGGCGTCTCCAACCCCAACCTCGCGAACGGCGACCCCTCGCCCGACCTCGGCACGGTCACCTTCACCGACGTCACGGTCGAGGGCGCCTTCCACAAGAACGCCGTCGCGATCTACAACTACGGCCTGATCGACGGCCTCGAGATCGCCGGCCTCGACCTCTCGGGCGCCGAGACCAACTGGGGCCCGCTGTTCAACATCGACGGCGTCGAGGGCGACATCGACGCGACGCAGTACGTCATCCTATACCCCGAGGGCGACGCCATCGTCGCCGAGCTCCAGGGCGAGGTGCCGGACCAGAGCGATACCGACACCACGATCAGGGGCACCGACGCCAACGAGCGCCTGATGGGCAAGGCCGGCGACGACGTGCTCTACGGCGGCGGCGGCGACGACGAGCTCTACGGCGCCGACAAGCCGGGCAACCCGGCCGAGGACGCGGTCGGCAACGACACGCTCTACGGCGGCGAGGGCGACGACCTGCTGGTCGGCGGTGCAGGCGACGACGTCGCCGGCTACCTCGGCAGCCGCGCCGACTTCGAGGTCTCGGCCCTGGCCGACGGCGGCGTCCTGGTCGCCGACGGCAACTTGGCCGACGGCGACGAGGGTACGGATACCCTGAGCGGCGTCGAGACGCTTGCCTTCAGCGACGGAACCCTCGGCTTCGGTGCCCAGCTGCAGCACGCGGCGCCGGAAGGCGAGGGCGGCGACGACGGCTTCCATCCGGGCAGCGGCAACTCGGACGTCAACTTCGTCGTCCACGACAACACCGACCTCGGCCTCGAGGTCGCGCTCAAGGCCAAGGGTCGCTACGCCGGCGACCTGGAGGCGGAGGGCGCGACCTACCAGACCGAGACCGGCGTGAGCTCCGGCAGCGCCGGCCGCTGGAACTTCGACTACTCGATCGTGAGCTACGAGAGCCGGGACCTCTCGGACTTCGACATCCGCATCGTCGCGGACTTCGTCGACCAGGACGGCAACCGGACCAGCGACGTCATGGTCTTCGACCCAGTGCAGCACCGCGATCTGACCGGCGAGGACTACTACGAGGATCCGACCGACGAGACCCAGGGCCTGCAGAACTCGCAGAACATCGGCTGGTACGCCGAGGGTTTCGATCCCGGCGCCGTCGGCAGCTACGAGCTGACGCTGACGGTGACCGACAAGGCGACCGGGCAGACCGTCGGCGAGTCGAACATCCGGGTCGAGGTCGGGCCGAACATCGTCGTCGACGCCGGCGGCGAGGGGGACTTCCTGACGATCCAGGAGGCCATCGACGCCGCCGATGCCGGCGCCACGATCCTGGTCAAGGAGGGCACCTACGCCGAGTCCCTCACGCTGACCAAGGGCCTGACCCTGGTCGCCGAGAGCGGCGCCGAGGTCATCGTCGACCCGGTCTCGGGCAACGCCCTGACCATCGGCGGCGACCTCGCCGGCGCCGACGTCACGCTCAAGGGCCTGACCCTGGCCGGCGGCGAGAGCGGCATCTGGCTGAACGCCGACGCCGACGTCGGGACGCTGACGCTCGACGGCGTCACCGTCGAGGGCAACAGCGACTACGGCCTGCGCAGCAATGCCAACGCCCTGGCCGATCTGGTGGTCTCCGGCGGCCGCTTCGAGAACAACGGCTTCGAGACCGGCCTCAACGGCTCGGCCCACGTGAAGCTCTACGAGTTCGCCGGCGCCGCGGCCTTCGCGGGCGTGGTGCTGGTCGGCGCGAGCGAGGCCACGGCGCAGAACGACCGGCCGGACTACGGCATCGAGCTGACCGGCGTCTCCAACCCCAACCTCGCGAACGGCGACCCCTCGCCCGACCTCGGCACGGTCACCTTCACCGACGTCACGGTCGAGGGCGCCTTCCACAAGAACGCCGTCGCGATCTACAACTACGGCCTGATCGACGGCCTCGAGATCGCCGGCCTCGACCTCTCGGGCGCCGAGACCAACTGGGGCCCGCTGTTCAACATCGACGGCGTCGAGGGCGACATCGACGCGACGCAGTACGTCATCCTATACCCCGAGGGCGACGCCATCGTCGCCGAGCTCCAGGGCGAGGTGCCGGACCAGAGCGATACCGACACCACGATCAGGGGCACCGACGCCAACGAGCGCCTGATGGGCAAGGCCGGCGACGACGTGCTCTACGGCGGCGGCGGCGACGACGAGCTCTACGGCGCCGACAAGCCGGGCAACCCGGCCGAGGACGCGGTCGGCAACGACACCCTCTACGGCGGCGCGGGCGACGACCTGCTGGTCGGCGGCCTGGGCGCCGACCTGCTCGACGGCGGCGAGGGCAACGACACGGTCAGCTACGCGCGCTCCGACGCCGGGGTGACCGTCGACCTGCTCGCCGGCGCCGCTTCGGGCGGCGACGCCGAGGGCGACACGCTGGTGAGCATCGAGAACGTCATCGGCTCGGCCCACGACGACGTCCTGACGGGCGATGGCGGCGACAACCTGCTCGACGGCGGCGCCGGCTCCGACACGGCGGTCTTCGCCGGCAACCGCGCCGACTACGCGATCGGCGCCGGCGCCGGCGGCGACCTGACGGTGGCCGGTCCCGGCGTCGGCACCGACACCCTGCGCAACATCGAGAGCCTGCGCTTCGACGACGAGACCGTCGGCATCCACCTGGTCGCCGCGGACGGCAGCGGCAACTTCCTGACGATCCAGGCGGCCATCGGCGCGGCTCAGGACGGCGACGTCATCCTGGTCGCCGACGGTACCTACGGGCGCTTCGTCATCGACAAGTCGCTGACCCTGCTCAGCCAGAACGGCGCCGAGAACGTAGTCATCCAGGGCAACGGCGTCTCCCAGGGCTGGGGCATCCGGGTCGCGGCGAACGTCGACGACGTCACCATCGGCGGCGAGGGCCACGGCTTCACGGTCGAGGCCGGCGCCGGCGACCTGGCGGCGCTCTATCTGGTCGGCAACAACGACGGCGCGGTCGTCGAGGGCAACCTGCTGAGCGGCGGCAGCGGCTTCGCCCTGCTGACCGGCGGCGGCATGTCCGACCTGCTGGTCACCGGCAACAGCCTGACCGGGGACGGCCCGGCGGCGGTCGCCTACAACAACGGCGAGGCCAGCCTCGGCGCCGCCAACGCCTCCTCCAACGTCACCTTCACCGGCAACAGCTTCACGGGCGGCGCCGATGCCGGCCTGCTGCTGGGCGTCGAGGCCGAGGGCGCGGAGATCTCCGACAACAGCTTCGACGGCGAGAGCAGCTACGCGATGCTCGAGCTCTGGGGCGCGGGCGCCGAGGTCACCGGCAACGACTTCACGGCCGACGGCGGGGTGGCGATCATCGATGCCGGCGACAACCACTACGAGGCCGATCTCGCCGCCGGCAACACCGGCATCATCGTGATCCACAACGGCGACGGCAGCCCCTTCGGCGATACGGTTTACGGCTCCCTGCAGGCGGCGATCGACGCGGCCCCCGAGGGGGCGACCATCTCGGTCTACCCGGGCAGCTATAGCGAGTCGGCGAACTACAACCCCAACACCGGGCTCAACGACCCGAGCGTCGCCGGCGGCAACAATCCGCTTGGCCTGGTCATCTCTAAGAGCGTGACGATCCAGGGCGTCGACGCCGACGGCGTACCGGTCACGGACGCCGACGCGGTCGAGGCGACCATCGCCGCCACGCGGCAGTCGAACTTCGGCACGAGCTTCCTGGTCACTGCCGACGACGTGACGATCCAGGGCCTGCAGCTGCTCGGCAACGGCAGCCCCAACCAGCCCTACGTCAACAAGGTGTTCGAGGTCATCGCCAACGGCTTTACGCTGGACTCCAGCGTGGTTGGCGCCGTCGACTTCGCCGACCTGCACACGCAGCCGAGCGAGGCCTCCAATCTGGGCGGCAGCTGGGAAACCCAGACTCAGATGCTGTCGGCCGTCTACATCGGCGACTGGTATGCGAGCGTGCCCGCCGACCTGGAGGGTTGGCAGTCAGCGATTGACAGCTATGCGATCCTGAACTCGCGGTTGCTCGGCTCGGTCGAGGTGGCCAGCGGCCCCGGCACCGGGCACGACCCCGCCGACCTTGACATGCGCATCGTCGGCAACGTCTTCGAGAACGTCACCGACGACGATCCCTTCTGGCTCAACAACGGCATCCTGATCACCGGTCAGGACCCCGAAATCGGCTGGAGGCTGGCACCGGCGGCGCTGCCGACGGAGGTTTCGGGCAACGACTTCGCGACCGACGGCGGCGGCATCCTCTGGGTGCGCGGCGAGGCCGGCCAGGACTTCCCGGACAAGGCATTCGTCGAGGCGCTGCTCGCCGCCAACCAGGTGCCGGCCTACGCCTACGGCGTCGATGCCGCCGGCGAGCCGGTGGTCGGCAGCTACGGCGGCGCTTACGGGCCGATGCTGCCGGACGGCACCCCGGTGACGCCGACCGCGCCCTCGCTGGCGATCCGCCCCTCGGCGGAGAGCTTCGAGCTGTCGGAGCTCGCGGGCGCCGAGTCCCTGGTGGTCAGGCTCGAGGGGTCGGACACGGTGCAGACCCTGGCGCTCGAAGTCGGCACCGACGGTGCGGACGTGCTGGCCGGCGGCGCGGAGGCGGAGGCGCTGATCGGCGGCTCCGGCGACGACGACCTCACCGGCGGCGGCGGAAACGACCTGATCCTCGGTGGCGACGGCGACGACGTGCTGTTCGGCGGGGCGGGCGACGACCTGCTCTACGGCGGCTCCGGCGATGACGAGCTCACCGGCGGCGAAGGCGCCGACCGCTTCGTCTTCCGGGACGGCGAGAGCGGCACCGACACGATCACCGACTTCGGCGCGGGCGACACCCTCGACCTCGGCGACCTGCTCGACGGCGACGATCCGGAGCAGATCGTCTTCGCCGACGACGGCGCGGGCGGAACGACCGTCTCGGTTCCGGCCGCCTCGGCGACGCCGATCGTGGTCGTGGAGAACGTCCAGCCGGCGTCGCTGAGCCTCGATGGCGACGGTAACGTGACGCTGTCCGCAGCCTGATGAATTTTCGACCGGAAAGTGTTAAGGTCCGTGCGGGGTTGGCGGCCTTCCCACGGGAAGGCTGTTCCCCTGCGACGGGCGTCGCAGGCGGAAACACAATGGGGTTTGGGGGATCGACATGAGAGCTAGGATGTTGCTGGCGCCGGACTCCGGCGCGCGCAGCGCGCGGCGTCGGCCGGATCTCGGCGCCCGGACGGCAGGCGCTGCCTGCGCGCTGGCGCTCGGGCTGCTGTTCTCGGCGGCCTCGGCTCAGGCCGAGAGCCTCGCCGACAGCGTCGCGCTGGCCGTGACCGGCCATCCGCAGGTGCGCGGCGCCGAGGCCGGCTTCCGCGCCAGCGAGCGCGCGGTCGAGGTCGAGGCGGGCGCCTTCCTGCCGTCGGTCGAGGTCTCGGGTGACACCGGCTACCAGCACGCGACCCGCGGCTCCGACACCGAGGACGAGATCGACGGCGACCTCTGGCGCAAGCGCTATCGTGGCGCCGTGACGCAGCTGCTGTTCGACGGCTTCGCGACCGGCAACCGCGTGGACGCCGCCGAGAGCCGCTCGGAAGCCTCGCTCTGGGAGCTGCGCGGCGCCGCCAACGAGGTCGCGTTGCGCGCCGTCGAGGCCCACGTGGCGGTGGTCCAGGGCCGCGAGCTGGTCGAGTACGCCCGCGAGAACGTCGGGCTGCACCAGCGCATCTTCGGCGACGTCGAGGAGGCCGCCAGGGTCGGCGGCGGCTCCAATGCCGACGTCAGCCAGGTCCGTACCCGGCGCGCCTTCGCCGAGTCGCAGCTGCGCCGGCTCGAGGGCGACCTGATCAACGCCCAGGCGGCTTACCGCGAGGCGGTCGGCGCGCTGCCGGCCAGCCTGGAGCGCCCCGCGGTGCCCGCCGGGCAGTTGCCCGCGAGCCTGGAGGAGGCGCTGCAGGTCGCCTGGAAGAACGACCCGCAGCGTCGCACCGCGGTCGCGCAGTCGCGGGCCGCCGGCTTCACCGCCGAGGCCGCGAGCGGCACCTTCTTCCCCAGGCTCGACGTCGAGCTGGCCCACGAGGGCCGTGATGGCGTCAGCGGCGAGCCGGACTTCGAGACCGACAGCACGGCGCTGCTGCGGCTGAACTGGAACCTCTTCAACGGCGGCGCCGACACCGCGGCGCGCCGGCGCGCCCTGGAGGAGGAGAACCAGGCGCGGCTCCAGGTCTACGAGATCGACCGCCGGCTCGAGCAGCGGCTCGAGACCGCCTACACCAACTACCGGGTCGCGACCGACCAGGTCGAGCTGCTGCGCGACCGGGTCGCGACCGCAGAGAACGTCACCGTCGCCTACCGCGAGCAGTTCCGCCTGCGCCAGCGCTCGATCCTGGACCTGGTCGACTCCGGCAACGAGCTCTTCGTGGCGCGGGTCGACCTGGCGCGCACCGAACTCGACCAGGTGCTCGCCGCCTACGAGATCCTGACTCTGATCGGCCTCGTGCTGCCGTCTCTCGACGTCGGGCTCGAGGTCCAGGACGTCGCCAGCGCCCCGGAGCTGTCGCCGGTTCCGGCACGCGAATAGGGGGCGCGTCCCCCCTTCCTGCGGGGACGCCGGGGGTAGGCCGGCCATGCAGGCTGGAACGGTTCGACCGATGATCCAGGACGCGGCCTCCGCCGACGGCCCCGACGCGGCCTCGCCGGAGCCGGAGGGCGCTCGCGCCGAGGGGCAGCCGCTGGGCTCGCTGCCGCAGGACGATCCCTTGATCACCTGCCTGGTCTTCCTGTGCCGCTACCACGGGCGGCCGCGCTCGGCCCAGGTGCTGCTCTCCGGCCTGCCGCTGAGCGGCGCGCGCCTGACGCCCGACCTCTTCGTCCGCGCGGCCGGCCGCGCCGGCCTGGTCGCCCAGGCGGTGCGGCGCCGCCTCGACAGAATCCATCCCTGGACGCTGCCGGCCGTGCTGATCCTCGAGGAGGGCGACGCGGCGGTGCTGGTCGAGCGGCGCCCCGACGGCAGCTGCCTGATCATCCCGGGCAGCGGCGGCGGCGGCGAGGCCCTGGTCTCGGTCGAGGAGCTGGCGGCACGCTACAGCGGCTACGCGCTGCTCGCCCGGCCCGAGCACCGCTTCGCGGCGGCCAGCGGCGAGCGCGACCTGCCTCGGCCGCGCGCCTGGTTCTGGGGCATCCTGATGGAGAACTGGTGGACCTACCTCCAGGTCGCCCTGGCCTCGATCGTCATCAATCTCTTCGCGCTCGCCAACCCGCTGTTCACCATGAACGTCTACGACCGCGTGCTGCCCAACGACGCGGTCGAGACCGGCATCGCCCTCGCGATCGGCGCCATCTCGGTGTTCCTCTTCGACTTCCTGCTGCGCAACCTGCGCGCCTGGTTCATCGACTTCGTCGGGCGGCGCGCCGACGTCGTCCTGGCCTGCCGGATCTTCGACCAGGTCCTCGACATCAAGATCGCCCACCGGCCTGCCTCTGCCGGTGCCTTCGCCGCCATCGTGCGCGAGTTCGAATCGGTGCGCGACTTCTTCACCTCGGCGACACTCGCGACCTTCATCGACCTGCCCTTCGCTTTCCTATTCGTCGGGGTGATCGCCCTGATCAGCCCGCCGATCGGGCTGCTGCTGCTCGGCGTCGTGCTTCTGGTCCTGGTCTGGGGCGCGCTCATCCAGATCCCGATGGCGCGCCTGGTCTCGCGCAACCAGAAGCAGGGCGAGCACAAGCACGGCGTCCTGATCGAGAGCCTGACCGGCCTGGAGACCCTGAAGATGGTCGGCGCCGAGGGCCGCATGCGCCTGCTCTGGGAGGACCTGGTCGGGCACACCGCCTCGCTCGGCCAGCGCAGCCGCCTCTACAGCAGCCTGGGCGTCCACTTCGTCCAGATGGCCCAGCAGATGGCCATGGTCGGGGTCGTGCTGCTCGGCATCTTCCTGGTCGGCGACGGCAGCCTCTCGGCCGGCGGCCTGATCGCCTGCGTGATCCTCTCGGGCCGCGCGACGGGGCCGATGGCCCAGGTCGCGCAGCTGACCATGCGCTTCCACCAGGCCCGTGCCTCGCTGCGCTCGCTCGACGCGATCATGCGCCTGCCCGTCGAGCGGCCGCCCTCGGCGCAGCTGCTCAACCGGCCCTACCTGAGCGGCGCGCTGACCTTCGAGAACGTCTCCTTCGTCTACCCGAACAGCAGCAGCGAGGTGCTGCGCGACGTCAGCTTCCAGATCGCCGCCGGCGAGCGCGTCGGCATCGTCGGGCGGGTCGGCTCGGGTAAGAGCACGATCGCCAAGCTGGCCGGCGGACTCTACGAGCCGGCCAAGGGGTCGGTGCGCCTGGACGGCACCGACGTGCGCCAGATCGAGCCGAGCGACCTTCGGGCCAACCTCGGCTTCGTGCCGCAGGAGCTGTTCCTGTTCCGGGGCACGATCCGCGAGAACCTGGTCATCGCCGCGCCCTCCGCCAGCGACCTCGACGTCCTCGAGATCGCCCGGGCGGTCGGCCTGCACGACTTCATCACCCAGCATCCGGCCGGCTACGACCTGCAGGTCGGCGAGCGCGGCGACGGCCTGTCGGGCGGCCAGCGCCAGGCGGTCGCCCTGGCGCGGGCCCTGCTCAAGGGTCCCAACCTGATGATCCTCGACGAGCCGACCAGCTCGATGGACACGCGCACAGAGGAGCTGGTCGTCGCCAACCTCGAGCGGCTGCTGCAGGAGCGCACGATCCTGCTGATCACCCACCGCCTGTCGCTGCTCAAGCTGGTCGACCGCCTGATCGTGCTCGACAAGGGCAAGGTCGTCGCCGACGGGCCGCGCGAGGAGGTCCTGGCGCGCCTGTCGAGCGGCCGAATCGCCACGGGATGAGCCGCATGGCCCGCGACGAGGACCAGCTGTTCATGTCGAGCCTGCGCGGCGCGGTCAGCCGCCGGCCCAGCCTGACCGCTCACCTGCTGCTGTTCGCGATCCTTGGTTTTCTGGTCTGGGCGGTGGTCTGGGCCGGCTGGGCCGAGATCGACCAGGTCAGCAACGGCCAGGGCAAGGTGATCCCCTCGCGCCAAGTCCAGGTCGTGCAGAACCTGGAGGGCGGCATCCTGTCGGAGATCCTGGTCCGCGCCGGCCAGCGCGTGGACGAGGGACAGGTCGTGATGCAGCTCGACAACACCCAGTTCCTGTCGGACTTCATGGAGAACCGGGTCAAGCTGCTCGGGCTGCAGGCGGTGATCGCGCGGCTGACGGCGGAGCTGGGCGGCGTCGTGCCGGTCTTCCCCGGCGATATCCGGGAGGCCCTGCCGCGGGTCGTCGCGACCGAGCACGAGCTCTTCGACTCGCGGGCCCGCGAGCTCGACTCCGCCGTCGGGCAGCTGGAGCAGTCGATCAACCAGCGGCGCCGCGAGCTCGAGGAGACCCAGGCCAAGATCGACCAGCTGGAGCGTTCAATCGCCCTGGCGCGCCAGGAGATCGGCATCCTGAAGCCGCTCGTCGACCGCGGCATCAACGCCCCGGTCGAGCTGATCCGCCTGCGCCGCGAGGAGAACCAGTACGTCGGCGAGCTGGAGGCGACGCGCCACTCCATGGAGCGCATCGGCTCGGCGATCGCCGAGTCGGAGCAGGGCATCGCCGAGGTCCGCGCGCAGTTCCGCTCGCGGGCCCTGCAGGAGCTCAACGAGGCGCAGGTCAACGCCGAGGCGCTCGAGCAGCTGCTGTCCTCGCGCAGCGACCGGGTGCGCCGCACGGTGGTGCGCGCGCCGGTCGCCGGCACGGTCAAGCAGGTCCTGGTCAACACGGTCGGCGGGGTGGTCCAGCCCGGCCAGGATCTGATCGAGATCGTGCCGGCCGAGGACGCCCTGCTGGTCGAGGCCCAGGTCAAGCCCGCCGACATCGCCTTCCTGCACCCGGGCCTGCCGGCGCGGGTCAAGATCACGGCCTACGACTACACGATCTACGGCATCCTGGAGGCCGAGCTGGAGCACATCAGCGCCGACTCGATCCTCGACGAGAAGACCGGCGAGAGCCACTACCTGGTGCGGGTGCGCACCACCGAGACCGAGATGCGCGACGCGCGCGGCGAGGAACTGCCGATCATCCCCGGCATGACCGCCTCGGTCGACGTCCTGACCGGCAAGCACACCGTGCTGGAGTACCTGCTGAAGCCGGTTCTCAAGGTCTTCAACAGCGCCTTCCACGAACGCTGAGGCTGTTGCTGCCGGTTACTGCCGGGGCGGCGCCATGCCTTCCATGACCTGGACCCCCGGCGGCAGCTCGAACAGCGCCGGATCCTGGGCGCCGCGCTCAAGGTCGAGCAGCTCCATGGTGTAGCGGCCGCGGTCGGTGTCGGTCTCCATGCGCATGACGACGCCGTCGTCGGTGATCCAGAAGCGCCCCTCGATCTCGCCGCTGGTCCGGTAGATCGTCGTCGCCTCGCCCGCCACCGTCTCCTCGCCCTCGGCCTGGGGGTCGAGCCGGGCGAAGGCCTCGGCGGCGGCCAGGCCGGGGTCGGGCGGCAGCGGTATGCGCATCGCCATCTTGGCCGCGGGCAGGATCATCAGCGCCTCGCCGGCGGCGGGGCGCAGGATGAAAACCTGCCCGGTGCCCTCGACCGTCATCTCTCGGCGCTCGGCGTCCGGGCTGTGGTACAGGGTGCCGGTTACCGGCTGGCCGGCGATGTCCATGGTGAAGCGACCGCTGTAGGGCGTCTCGCCAACCGGGGGCAGGGCCAGCGCCGTACCCGGCAGGAGCGCGGCGCCCGCCATCATGAGGGCCAGCGCCGCAAGCAGCAGGGCCGGAAGAGGCGGGCGGCAGTGGCGCGGCCCGAGCGGTAGGACCATGGCTGTTCCTTCCTCGAAGTGACTGCGAAGCGCGGCGCGGCGCCCGGAGCCTCGGCGAGGCGGTGGCCGGCGTCAAGCGGACCGGATCAGGCGTGCCCGCTGGTCGGTTCCTGCCGGCGGCCCTGCGCCGCCGCGGCCAGGGCCTTGCCGAGGAGCTGCTCGAGCAGGCGCACGCTGCTGTCGATCGGCGCCTCGATCATGGCGGCCCGCGCCGCCGTCGCGATCGTCAGGGCCTGCAGCACGTCGCCGTTCGAGACCTCGCCGAGAGTCCTGATCTCGCCGTCCAGGGCACCGAGCAGGCGGGTCACCAGGTGGTTGACCTGGACCGGCGAGCCCGTCTCCTCGTGCAGCGGGAAGGAGAAGTCGATGGTGGTGCCGCTGCGCGTGGTGACGCTGTAGGGCAGGTTCATGGGCTCTGTACTCCAGTTGTGCTGTCAGGGCGATCGGGGCGGGAAACGGGCCGCAGGCCGCGGCGTCACCCCCTAGAAGCCCCCGGCACCCCGGACGGGTTCCCGCACCGGACGCGCGTGGTGACAGGAACATTTCCCGCCCGCTGCGCATTTCCGACTTTGGAGAAAGCCCTTCCAGCCGGGCGGGACCGGGCGCCGACGCCCGGAGACGGAGCAGGTACGTTGCGTCGCCTCAAGTGGATCGCACCTCGACGCAAGAAGGGCTCGCCAAGGGCGGACCCGAAAGATCCTACGGATTCCGGAGACCGGCCCGCCGTCCCTGCGGAGGCGAGCACCGCCGGAAGCGGCGCCGTGGAGAGACCGCGCGCGGCCGATCCCGGACCCGCGGCGTCCCGCGCGGCCAGCGACGGCGGCTCTCCCCCGATCCCGCGCGCCAAGGCGGACGGGACGCCCGAGCTGCTCGCCCCACCGGGGCTGTCCCCGACCGCGACAACCGGAGCGCGCGAGCGCCCGAGGCGCCGGGACCGCCGTACGGTGCCAGCGCAGCTCAGCGCCTGGCCGAGCCGGGTCGAGCGGTCGCAGCCGATCGTCGAGAGCTATCGGGCTCCGACCCGTGAGCCGCGGAGGGGACGGGCACGCCTCGCCGCCTTCGGGCTCGTCGGCTCGGCCGGCCTCGCCCTGGCAGCCGTCTCGCTGCTGCCGGCCGGCGAGACGGTGTCGCCCGATCCGGCGCGGCCGGCGGTCCAGCCGGCGGTCCAGCCGGCGCGACAAGCTGCCGGTAGCCTGCAAGCGGCGCTCGCGGTGCCGACGGCACGCCCAGCCGAAGCGGCTGCCGCCCCCGCGACCGTCCCGGCGACCGTCCCCGCGCCTCGGCCGGCGACGCTGGCGCCGGCGCACCCGCCGCAGCCCGAGACCTTGGGAGGCTGGCAGGTGGTCGAGCTGCGCCTCGCCGAGAGCCCGGCCGAGGCCGGAGCGGAGGTGGCCGGACTGCGGGCGGCACCATCGCTCGACCTGCCGTCGCCCGTCGACTCGCCTGCGCCGGCGCTTGCCGGGTTGCTCGTCACGGGTCCCATCCTGCCGGATGCGGGCCCCGCCGGCCGGGTGCCGCAGGCGGCGGCCTCGCCGCGGCCAGCGAGCGAGTCCCTGCCGCTGGTGACGCGGGCCGCGGCGGAGGCTCCGCCGCGTGCGGCCGAACCGGGCGCGCACCTCGCGCTCGCCGTGCCGGCCGCCACGCCGGACCTGGCGCCGGTCCGGCCTGCCGGGTCGGTCGCCGTGCCGGTCGAGGCGTCGCCCACGACCCTGGTGCCGGCGGGCCCCTCCGAACAGCTCGCAGCGATCCCGCCGCCCGAGGCCTCGCCGGCCGAGACCTTCGATTCCCTGGCCGAGGCAGAGGCGCTGGCGGGGGCGCCCGAGGCGGAGGCGCCGCCCCGGAAGGCGGCGCCAACGTCGAGCGCCAGGGCGGACGAGGGTGCGCCGCATCGCCGGCTGGTCGCCGAGGTCCAGCGGGCGCTGCACAGGCAGGGCCTCGATCCGGGGCCCGTCGACGGGCTGGAGGGCCCCAGGACGAGCCAGGCGGTCCGGCTCTACCAGCAACGCAGCGGTCTGCCCGAGGACGGCATCCTCGACGAGGCGCTGCTGCAGAGCCTGGCGGCGGCCGAGGCGCCGCCTCGACAGAATGTCCCGGTGGGCAAGTCCTTCGGCCGCGGCCTCGCCGACGCCGTGACCGGCATGCTGGACGCGCTGTTCGGCGCGCCGCCCGACGGGCAGCCGCGGCCCGCAGCCGGCAGCGCCGATCGCCCGCTCTCCGGCGGGACGACGCCGCGCGCCGCGCGCTAAGGTGGCTCGGCGGGTGGCCGCTGCCCGGCACCCCACAAACCAAAAACCCCCTGGTTTCCCAGGGGGTCATTTGGTGGAGCCGGACGGAATCGAACCGACGACCTCTACAATGCCATTGTAGCGCTCTCCCGACTGAGCTACGGCCCCAGAACCTCGTCTCGCGGCGCCTCGGGCGCGCCGGGAAGGCGGAAATTAGGTAGCGCGTCCCGCCAATGCAAGCCGGAAAATCGCGCTCCCGCAGGCCCCGCCCGGGCCGTCAGTTCTCCTTCTCGTCCTCCGCGACATCGACCTCGAGGTCGTCGTCACCCAGGTCCGAGGCGTCCTCGACGACCTCCTCGTCCTCGGATTCCTCCTCGGCGTCCTCGTCGAGCTCGACCTCGTCGTCGTCCATGATCGCGTCGTCGCGCGCCTCGTCGACCTTGGACTTGACCGGCTTGGCCTTCTCCTTCGAGACCGGCGCCTTGCCGCGCCGGCTCTTCAGGATCGCCTCGGGATCGAAGGTGGCGCTGCAGGCCGGGCAGACGATCGGGTTCTTGTCGAAGTCGTAGAACTTCGCGCCGCAACTCTGGCAGATGCGCTTGCTGCCCCACTCAGGCTTCGCCACGTCGGTTCTCCCGTCTCTGCTGACCGCGGATTTTCAGGGCTGGAATGAGGCGGCGCGTTTGCCACGGCCTGCCGGGCTTGTCAAACCCTTCTCGCGCCGCTAAGCCCCCGGGCGTCGCCTGCCGGGACGCCGGGCGCCGCGGCTTCGCGCCGGCGGCCCCGCCCCCGGGTCCGCCCGAGCCGCCGGAAAGCAGCCGTGAAGCCAGGACACAGCCCCGAGGACCGCCCCGAGGACCGCACCGAGGCCCGCACCACCGCACCCCGCGCCATGACCGCGCGCCCGGGCGGTCCCCTGAGCGGTCGCCTGACGGTGCCGGGCGACAAGTCGATCTCGCACCGCGCGCTGATGCTCGGCGCCCTGGCCGAGGGCGAGACCCGCATCGAGGGCCTGCTCGAGGGCGAGGACGTGCTGGCGACCGCCGCCGCCATGGCCGCGCTCGGGGCCGAGGTCGAGCGTCTCGGACCCGGCCGCTGGCGGGTCGCCGGCCGCGGCGTCGGCCGGCTGGCCGAGCCCGAGCGGCCGCTCGACTTCGGCAATGCCGGTACCGGCGCGCGGCTCTGCCTCGGCCTGCTCGTCCAGCAGCCGATCTTCGCCGTACTGGTCGGCGACGCCTCGCTGAGCCGCCGGCCGATGGGCCGGGTCACCGAGCCCCTGGCGTTGACCGGCGCCCGCTTCCTGTCGCGCGCCGGCGGGCGGCTGCCCCTCGCGGTGCAGGGCGCCGAGCGGCCGCAGCCGGTGGCCTACCGCCTGCCGGTCGCCTCGGCCCAGGTGAAGTCGGCGCTGCTGTTGGCCGGACTTGCCGCCGCCGGCACGACCGAGGTGATCGAGCCGGAGGCGACGCGCGACCACACGGAAAACATGCTGCGCGCCTTCGGCGCCGAGGTGACGGTCGCCGACGAGGCCGACGGCCGCCACGTCCGGCTGCGGGGGCCGGCGCGCCTGACCGGCGGGCCGGTCGCCGTGCCGGGCGACATCTCCTCG
The DNA here is from genome assembly GCF_040905785.1 of Tistlia sp. NCBI lineage: Bacteria > Pseudomonadati > Pseudomonadota > Alphaproteobacteria > Rhodospirillales > Rhodovibrionaceae > Tistlia > Tistlia sp. The sequence continues at coordinate 30,950 of NZ_JBBDQW010000073.1, read as the reverse complement.
GCGGCCTTTCCCCTGGTCGCGGCGCTGATCCGGCCCGGCTCCTCGGTCGTCGTCGAGAACGTCGGCATCAACCCGCTGCGCACCGGCCTGCTCGACTGCCTGCTCGAGATGGGCGCGCGCCTGACCCTGCAGAACCGCCGCGAGCAGGCCGGCGAGCCGGTCGCCGATCTCGCGGTCGAGGCCGGGCCGCTCAAGGGCATCGCGGTGCCGGCGGCGCGCGCGCCCTCGATGATCGACGAGTACCCGGTCCTGGCGGTCGCCGCGGCCTTCGCCGAGGGCCGCACGGAGCTGCGCGGGCTCGGCGAGCTGCGCGTCAAGGAGAGCGACCGCCTCAGCGCCACGGCGCGCGGCCTGGCGGCCTGCGGCGTCGAGGTCGAGGAGGGCGAGGACTGGCTGGTCGTGCAGGGCCGGGGCGGCAGGCCGCCGGCCGGCGGCGCGCGCATCGAGGCCGACCTCGACCATCGCATCGCCATGACCTTCCTGGTGCTCGGGCTGGGCGCGGCGGCCCCGGTCGAGATCGACGACGCCAGCCCGATCGACACCTCCTTCCCCGGCTTCGCGGCCCTGCTGCGCGGCCTCGGGGCGGACATCGGCTGAGCCCCCGGGGTGGAGCCCGATGAGCGACCCGCGCCCCGACCCGCCCCCCGGCACGCACCGCGAACCAGCCCGCGACGAGTCCGCGCGGCCCCTGGTGATCGCCATCGACGGGCCGGCGGCGGCCGGCAAGGGCACGCTGGCGCGCGGCCTGGCGGCGCGCCTGGGGCTGGCCTACCTGGACACCGGCGCGCTCTACCGGGCGGTCGGCGCCAAGGTGCTGGCCGAGGACGGCGATCCGGGCGACGCCGCGGCCGCGGCCCGGGCCGCCGAGCGGCTGACCCCGGCCGACCTGGCGCGCCCCGACCTGCGCAGCGAGGCGGTCGGTGCGGCGGCCTCGCGGGTCGCCGCCAACCCGCGGGTGCGGGCGGCGCTGCTCGACTTCCAGCGGGGCTTCGCGGCGCATCCGCCGGACGGCCGGGCAGGGGCCGTGCTCGACGGCCGGGACATCGGCACGGTGGTCTGCCCCGACGCCCCGGCCAAGCTCTTCGTCGACGCCAGCGTCGAGATCCGTGCGCGCCGGCGCATGGAAGAGTTGCGGCAGGGCGGCAGCGGGGTTATATACGCGGCCGTCCTGGCAGACCTGAAGGAGCGCGATGCGCGTGATCGCACTCGCGCGGACGCTCCCCTGAAGCCGGCGGACGACGCCGAGCTCCTCGACACGACGGATCTCGGCATCGAGGAGGCGCTGGAAACGGCGCTTCGCTTCGTCGAACGGAAAACTGGCCTCGCCGCGACCAAACGAGCCTGACGCTCCACCCCCTCGACCGCGCAGCGGCGCGGGGGCGGCGTCGGGAAGACCGCCGGAAAAACCGGCCGGCCTGGATAACCCTGAATATGCGAAAGGACTACAGACAGTCATGAGCGACACCACCGCCGTCTCTGAGCAGACCCAGAACAAGGAATCCTTCGCCGCGTTGCTGGACGAATCCCTCGGCACCGAGGAAAGCCTCGAGGGTACGGTCCTGCGCGGACGCATCATCCGCGTCGAGGGCGACAGCGTCCTGATCGACGTCGGCCTGAAGTCCGAGGGCCGCGTCGCGCTGAAGGAATTCGTCAAGGGCGGCGAGGAGGCCGACATCGTGCCCGGCAACACCGTCGAGGTGTTCCTGGAGCGCATGGAGGACAAGAACGGCGAGGCCATGCTGAGCCGCGAGAAGGCCCGGCGCGAGGAGAGCTGGAACCAGCTCGAGAAGGCCTATGCCGACAACGCCCGCGTCACCGGCCACATCTTCGGCCGGGTCAAGGGCGGCTTCACCGTCGACCTGTCGGGCGCCGTGGCCTTCCTGCCGGGCAGCCAGGTCGACATCCGCCCGGTGCGCGACGTCACGCCGCTGATGCACACCCCGCAGCCCTTCCAGATCCTCAAGATGGACCGCTCGCGCGGCAACATCGTGGTCTCGCGCCGCGCCGTCCTGGAAGAGGACCGCGCAGAGCAGCGCAGCGAGCTGGTCGCCAACCTCAAGGAAGGCCAGGTCCTGCCGGGCGTCGTCAAGAACATCACCGACTACGGCGCCTTCGTCGACCTCGGCGGCGTCGACGGCCTGCTCCACGTCACCGACATCTCCTGGCGCCGCATCAACCACCCGACCGAGGCGCTCTCGATCGGCCAGCAGGTCCAGGTCCAGGTCATCCGCTTCAACCCGGAGACCCAGCGCATCAGCCTCGGCATGAAGCAGCTCGAGGCCGATCCCTGGGAAGGCGTCTCGGCCAAGTACCCGACCGGCGCCAAGTTCCTGGGCCGCGTGACCAACATCACCGACTACGGCGCCTTCGTCGAGCTGGAGCCGGGCATCGAGGGCCTGGTCCACGTCTCGGAGATGAGCTGGACCAAGAAGAACATCCACCCGGGCAAGATCGTCTCGACCTCCCAGGAGGTCGAGGTGATGATCCTCGACGTCGACGAGCAGAAGCGCCGCATCTCGCTCGGCCTCAAGCAGGTCCAGGCGAACCCCTGGGAGGATCTGGTCGAGCGCTTCCCGATCGGCACCGAGCTGGAAGGCGAGGTCAAGAACATCACCGAGTTCGGCCTGTTCGTCGGCCTGCCCGGCGAGATCGACGGCATGGTCCACCTCTCGGACCTCGACTGGGAGCGTTCCGGCGAGGAGGCCGTGAAGGATTACCAGAAGGGCCAGATGGTCAAGGTCAAGCTGCTCGACATCGACGTCGAGAAGGAGCGCATCTCGCTCGGCATCAAGCAGCTCGGCTCCGATCCCTTCGAGGACACCGCCGACCGCTTCAAGAAGGGCGCGGCCGTCACCGGCACGGTCTCCGAGGTCAACGACGGCGGCGTCGAGCTGCAGCTCGCCGAGGGCATCACCGGCTTCATCCGCAAGACCGATCTGGCCCGCGAGCGCTCCGAGCAGCGCCCGGAGCGCTATGCGGTGGGCGAGCGCGTCGACGCCAAGATCACCAGCGTCGACCGCAAGACCCGCAAGATCTCGCTCTCCATCAAGCAGCTGCAGATGGAGGAGGAGAAGCAGGCCATGGCCGAGTACGGCAACACCGACTCGGGCGCCAGCCTGGGCGACATCCTGGGCGCCGCGCTGAAGCAGCAGCAGAAGAAGCAGGAGCCCGAGGGCGACGAGAAGTAGCCGCGCCGCTCGCTGCATAGAGACACGGCCGGGCCCACCAGGGCCGGGCCGTTTTCTTGTCCGCTTTGCTTCGAGCCGGGAACCACCGCGCGGCTCGCCGGTTATCTCCTTGTTATGAAAGGCGCTTCCTTGACCGTTCCGGAGACCTCTGGCAGGCTGGACCGGGTTCGTGCGCGAACCTGTCCCCGCCGGGGCCTTGCCGGCGAGCCTTCGGGCCCTCCGAGGGTCCGGCCTGGATCGAGAATCGGGGAACCATGACCAAGTCCGAGCTGATCCAGCGGATTGCCGAGCTCAATCCGCATCTCTACCACCGCGACGTCGACCGCATCGTCTCGACGATCTTCGACGAGATCGCCGAGGCGCTGGCCCGCGGCGACCGGGTCGAGCTGCGCGGCTTCGGCGCCTTCTCGGTCAAGCAGCGTGAGTCGCGGATCGGCCGGAACCCCAGGACCGGCGAGGCCGTGCCGGTCGCGGCCAAGGCCGTGCCCTTCTTCAAGACCGGCAAGCAGCTGCGCGAGCGCCTGAACGTCGAGTGACGCAAGTCCGTCGGCCGGCCCGCCGGGCAGCGCCCCCGCACCGGATCGGCCTGCAAGGGAGACCCACCCAGTGAAGCGGTTGCTCTGGCTTCTGATCGCCCTGCCTCTCCTGCTCCTGCTGGTCGTCTTCTCGGTGAACAACCGGGCGGCGGTGGCGCTCGACCTCTGGCCGCTGCGCTACGAGATCGCGCTGCCGCTGTTCCTGGTCGTGCTCGGCAGCCTCGCCGTCGGCGTCCTGCTCGGCCTGTTCCTGGAATGGGTCTTCGAGGGCCGCAATCGCTCGGCCCTGCGCAGCGAGCGGCGCCGGACGGCGGCCACGGAGCGCGAGCTGAGCAAGCTGCGCCAGGCCGAGGCCGAGCGCGCGGCCCGCGCGCCGCAGGGCGAGCGTCCCGCGGAAGGCCCGCGGCCGGCGCTGCCGGCGCCCGCCAGCCCGGCGCTGCCCGGCAATTCCAACCGCTGAACACGAAGAGTAGCCTGCCTATGCGTACCGTCGCCGCCAAGGAGGTTCAGGCCGCCCTGGATTTCCCTTCCCTGGTCGAGACCCTGCGCGAGGGCTTCCGCGGCGACGTCGCCGCGCCCGTCCGCCACCACCACAGCATCCCGAGGACCGGCGAGCCCGATGCGACGCTGCTGCTGATGCCGGCCTGGCAGTCGGGCCGCCACGTCGGCATCAAGATCGTCACGGTGACGCCGGGCAACGCCGAGCGCTCGCTGCCGGCGGTCATGGGCATCTACCTGCTCAACGACTGGACGACCGGCCAGCCGCTGGCCCTGATCGACGGCCCCATGCTGACCCTGCGGCGGACCGCGGCCGCCTCGGCGCTCGGTGCCAGCTACCTGGCCCGCCAGGACTCCGAGCGGCTGCTGATGGTCGGCACCGGCGCCCTGGCGCCGCACCTGATCGAGGCGCACGCCGCGGTGCGGCCGATCCGCAGCGTGACGGTCTGGGGCCGCTCGGCGGCCAAGGCCGAGGCCCTGGCCCGCTCGCTCGACCGCAGCGACCTCGAGGTCGGCTTCACCGAGGACCTGGAGGGCGCGGCGCGCGGCGCCGACGTCATCAGCTGCGCGACCCTGAGCCGCGAGCCGCTGGTCCGCGGCGACTGGCTGCAGCCGGGGGTCCACCTCGACCTGGTCGGCGCCTTCACGCCGGAGATGCGCGAGACCGACGACCAGGCGATCCGCCGTGCGAGCGTCTTCGTCGATACCCGCGCCGGCGCCACCAAGGAGGGCGGCGACATCGTCCAGCCCCTGAAGAGTGGGGCGCTGAGCGAGCAGGACATCGCCGGCGACCTGTTCGAGCTCGCCCGCGGCGAGCGCACCGGCCGCCGCACCGAGGAGGAGATCACGCTGTTCAAGTCGGTCGGCACCGCCCTCGAGGACCTGGTCGCCGCCCAGCTGGTCGTCGAGCGGGCATGACCGCCCAGGCGACGGGATGACCGCGGGGGCCGGGCCGGGCAGACCGGGCCCAGCCCAGCTCCAGGCCTTGCTGGAGCAGGCCGTCGCGCTGCACCGGGCCGGCCGCCCCGCCGAGGCCCTGCCGCTCTATCGGCGCCTGCTGCAGGCGGCGCCCCGCCACCCCGACACGCTGCACCTCTACGGCCTGGCGCTGCACCAGGGCGGCCCGGGCCGCGCGGCCCTGGCTCCGCTTCGACGCGCCGTCGAGGCCGCACCGGACAATCCCGCCTTTCGGCGCAGCCTGGCTGCGACGCAGCGCGCCCTCGGCGACCGGTCGGGGTCGCTGGCGACCCTGCAGGCGGCCTTGGCGGTCCTGCCGGGCGACGCCGGACTGTGGGCGCTGCTCGGCGACCTCGAGGCGGGCGGCCGCGACTATGCCGCTGCCGCCGCCGCCTACCGGCGGGCGCTGGAGATCGAGCCGGCGGTGCCGTCGGTGCTGAACAACCTGGGCGCCGCGCTGATCCGGCTCGAGCACGCCGAGGAAGCCCTGGACGCCTTCGACCAGGCGCTGGCGCTGCAGCCGGACCTGGCGCCGGCCCTGATCGGTCGCGGCGAGGCCCTGCTCCGGCTCGGTCGCGAGGCCTGGGCCCTCGAGCCGCTGCGCCGGGCGCTGGCCCTGGTGCCGAGCTCGCTGGCCGCCCTCAAGGCGCTCGGACAGGCCCAGGAGCGGGTCGGCGAGGTCGAGGCGGCCATCGAGACCTTCCGGCGCGGCCTGGAGCTGGCGCCCGCCGATGCCGAGCTCCACGGCGGTCTTGGCCACGCCCTGCAGCTGCTCGGCCGCTTCGCGGAAGCCCAGGCGCCCCTGCGCCAGGCGATCGAGCTGGCACCGGAGGACGCCGACGCGCTGGCCGCCCTGGTCCAGGGCCGCGCCCTGGCGCCCGGCGACGCTCTGGCCGGACGGCTGCAGGCGATCCTGGAGAATTCGGCTAAGCCGGAGAGCGAGCGCGCCGTCGCAGGCTTCGCGCTGGCCCGGGCGCTGCGGCTTGGCGAGGCCCACGACGCCGCCTTCGCCGCCGCCGAGCGGGCCAACGCGCTCGCACGCCTGCTCCGGCCGCACGACGCAGCCGCCTATGCGACCTATGTCGAGGCGCTGCTGGCGGCCTTTCCCGCGAGCCTCTTCGAGCGCCTTGCCGGGGCCGGGGAGGCCGCTGCCGGGCCGGTCTTCATCGTCGGCCTGCCGCGCTCCGGCACGACGCTGGTCGAGCAGATCCTGGCCAGCCACCCTCGCGTCCACGGCGCCGGCGAACTGACCGTGCTGCCGGCCCTGGCGCGGGCCCTGCCGGCGCGCCTGGGATCGGCAGCGGCCTGGCCGGCCTGCGCCGCCGAGCTGGACGCCGCCGCCCTGGCCGGCCTCGCCGCCGACTACCGGGCGCGCTGGCCGGCGGCGGCGGCCGGCGCGGCGCGTGTCACCGACAAGCTGCCGGGCAACTACCACTACCTCGGCCTCGCCGCCCTGGCGCTGCCGGGCGCGCGCATCCTGTCCTGCCGCCGCGATCCCCGCGACGTCGCCCTCTCCAACTTCTTCGAGTTCTTCGGCCGCGGCCACACCTTCAGCCACGACCTCCTCGATCTTGCGCAGCAGGTGCTGGCGCACCGCCGGCTGATGGACCACTGGCAGTCCGTGCTGCCCCCGGGCATGATCCTCGAGGTCGAGCACGAGCGGCTGGTCGCCGACCAGGAGGGCGAATCGCGCCGCCTGGTCGCCCACTGCGGCCTGGCCTGGGACCCCGCCTGCCTGAACTTCCAGGACGCCGATCGCCCGGTCCGCACGGCCAGCGCCTGGCAGGTTCGCCAGCCGATCGACCGCGCCGCCGTCGGCCGCTGGCGCGCCTACCGCTGCCAGCTCGCGGGCTTCGTCGAGGCGCTGGCGGAGGGTGGCCTCGAGCTCGCCGACTAGCGCGAACTTCCTTGGGGGCGGCGGCGCCCCTTCCCCTTGCTGCCCGGCGGCTCGGCGGCCATGCTGCCGCTCCCCGGCCCGAGCCCTCGAGGAGCCCCCGTCTTGCCCGGAGCCTACGGCGCCGCCGATCCCCTGCTGCTGCTGCTCGCCGCCCTCGCCGCCGAAGCCTATCTCGGCGGGCTCGACTGGGGACTGAAAGGCTGGTCCTGGCCGTGGCGCCGCTTCGCCGAGCTGCTGCGCGCGCTGGAGCAGCGGCTCGACCGGCCCGAGCGGGGCGCGGTCACGCTGGCCTGGCGCGGTGCCCTGGTCGCGGCCCTGGTTCTCGCCGGGGCGCTGGCCGCGGGCGCGCTGCTCGGCCTGTTCACCCGCCACTATCCCTTCGCCTGGGCGCTCGAGCTGCTGCTGCTGTTCGGCGCGCTCGGGCTGCGGCGCAGCCATCGCCGCGCGCGCTCGGTGCTGGCCGCCCTGGAGCGCGACGGCGGCGCGGCGGCGCGCGAGGCCTTGGTCCGCCTGGGTGCCGCCGAGCTCGCGCCGCAGGCGGTCGAGGCGCTGCCGCGCCAGGGCCTGGCGGTGACCGCCGTCACGCTGCTCGAGCGCCGCTTCGCCGACGGCGCGGTGGCGCCCGCCCTGTGGTTCGGCCTGCTCGGGCTGCCCGGGCTGTTCGCCTGGGCGGCGGTGCAGCGGGCCTGCCTGGTGTTGAGCGGACCGTCCGTCGCCGCCGCCCGCGGCCCGGTCAGCGGCGCCTTCGGCCGGCCCCTGGCCCGGATTCAGCGGCTCCTTCGCTGGCCGGCCGCTCGACTCGCCGACCTCCTGCTGGCGCTGGCGGGCAGCCTGCGCAGCCACCGCAGGCCGGCCGCCCCGCTCGATGCTCTCGCCGCGGCGCTCGACCGCCACGTCCTGGCCGGCCTGCTGCTCGGCGGCTCGCTGGTGCTGCTGGTCGTCGCGCGCCTGCTGCTGCGCGGCCAGGTCGCCTGACGCCCTCGGACGGGCGGCGCGGCCCAGGGCAGGCAACCGCGCGAGAGCCTCCGCGTTGTCATGACAGGTTCTGCCAGCCGGAGCGTCGCCATGCCGGACAATCCGACCGCCGTCTTCGACCTGCTCCAGCTCGCCGAGCGCCTGGGCATCGCCGTCCTGCTGGGCGGGGTGATCGGCCTCGACCGGGAGTGGCACGACCGCCCCGCCGGCCTGCGCACGCACATCCTGGTGTCGCTCGCTTCGGCGCTCTTCACGATGCTGAGCTTCGAGCTGTTCCTGATGGCCGAGGAGGCTTCGGACTCCTCGCGCGCCGATCCCGTGCGCGTCGTCGAGGCCGTGCTGACCGGCGTCGCCTTCCTGGGTGCCGGCACGATCATCCAGGCTTCGCGCCGGCTCGAGGGCGTGACCACCGGCGCCTCGATCTGGCTGGTCGGCGCGGTCGGCGTCGCCGCCGGCGGCGGTTTCTACGAGATGGCCGTGGTCGGCACGACGATGGCGATCCTGGTGCTCACCGGCCTCGGCTTCCTCGAGCGCCGCCTGTTCGACCGTCGCCAGGGCCGGGGCACCGGGGAGGACGGGCCGGATTGACGCCCGGACCCGCGGGACGCGGGCTCTTCGGGCGAAGTCCCTCGTCGTCCGGCGCTACTTCAGGGACTGGCGCAGGACGTCGGCTTCGGCGGTGCTGTACTGGCGGTCGAGGACGATGCCCTCGGCGCGGGCACCGGTGCCGTAGAAGGCCGAGTTGTAGCCCTTGGATTCGACCAGCGCGGCACCCTCCGCGGAGGCGCCGCCGTAGAGCCCCTGGTTCTTCGAGAAGGCATAGACGTCCGCCTCGAAGTTCGAGGTCGTGCTCGCCTCGACGCCCTTGCCGATCGGACCGACCGCGATCGAGGCGTCGGCGCCGAGCTTGAAGTTGTTGCGCAGGACGGCGTCGAGCGCGCCGTCGCTCATGATCGTCAGCACGACCTCGGAGACCTGGCCGCCGATCTGCAGGCCCAGGCTGGCCGCGGCCAGGGAATAGAAGGCCGGGGCGCTCCAGTTGCCGGCGTCGTCCTTGACCAGCAGCACGCCGTCGCCGCCCTCGCCGCCGAGGATGAAGCCGCCCTTGATCAGGCGCGGGAAGATCATGACGGCGCGGGCGTCCTGCACGTAGCGCGACAGCTCCGGCAGGCCGGGATCGGTCTTCAGCTTCTGGTACACCGAGGTCGAGCGTGCGAGCACGTCGCGCGCCTCGGCGAGATCGTCGGCGAGGGCCGGCAGGCTGGCGGTCGCGACGGTGCCCAGCGCCAGGGCGGCGAGGCCGAGCCGGAGCGCGGAGCGGCGTGCGAGAGTGAGGCTCATGGATGATCCTTCTCAGATGGTGGCGGGGGGCCGCCCCTGCAGCGGCCCCTGTCCCCGAATGTGGGGCGCGCAGTGCCGCGAGGGAACGCCCCGCCTGCCGGTAAGTTCATCGGCCGCCCGGCCGAGCTAGGCCCCCAGCACGCCGTGGGGCGGGAAGTTGACCAGGCCGATGCGCCAGGCGACCGCGGCCCCCGGATCGTGGCTGCCGGCGGCGCCGACGATGCGGTCGATGCGGGTCAGCGAGCAGTTGGCGACGGCGAAGGAGAGAACCGCCTCGCTCTGGCCGCCCAGCGCGATCGCCAGGGCGGCGCGGATCGTCCCGCCGTGGGCGACGCAGATGATGTCCCCGCCGGCGTGGCGCTCGGAGATCTCCTCCACCGCCGCGGCGGTGCGCGCGACCAGATCGTCGAAGGACTCGCCGCCCGGGGGCCGCTCGTGGGCCGGCGCGTGCCAGAAGCGGTGCCACTCCGGCGCGCGCCGCTCGCGCAGCGCCTCGTGGCTGAGGCCCTGCCACTCGCCGAAGTGCTGCTCCGCGAAACGCGGCTCGACCAGCGTCTCGGCCGGCGGCGCCGGCAGGTGGGCGCGGATGGCTTCGGCGGTCTGGTGGGTGCGCTTCAGGTGGCTGGTCACCCAGAGCGCCTCGCCGGGCAGGCGAGTCGCCAGGCCGGTGAAGACCTCCTGCTGCCCGCAGTCGCAGTCCAGGTCCTCCTGGCCGTAGATCAGGCCCCCGGAGTCCACCGGGGCGTGGCGGATCCACCACCAGCGCGTCGTGTCGGTCATGCTCGCTCCCTTGAAGGCGGCTCTCAGGCCAGGGCGACCACGACCAGCAGCACCAGGATCTCCAGCGCCTGCTGCAGGGCGCCCAGGACGTCGCCGGTATAGCCGCCGATCTGGCGCTCGGCCAGCCGCCCGAGGCCGAAGACCGCGATCAGGCCCAGGACCAGGGCCAGCAGCGCGGCCCCGAACGACAGCGCCGCCCAGGCGATCACCGCGCCCAGGGCGAGAGCCGCCCAGGCGTCGCCGCCCAGGCTGCGGCCGGCGGCGACCGCCAGCCCGTCGGCGCGGGCGAGCGGCTGGAACACCATCAGCACCGGCAGCAGGCCGCGCGACAGGGCGTGGGCGGCGACCAGCGCCGCCGCCGCCAGCTCCAGCTCGCCGAGCAGGCCGAGGGCGAGGCCGCGCAGCGCCAGCGACAGGCCGAGCGCCAGCACGCCGTAGGTGCCGATCCGGCTGTCGCGCAGGATCGCCAGCTTGGCCTCGCGGTCGCCGCCGCCGCCGAAGCCGTCGGCCGTATCGGCCAGGCCGTCCTCGTGCAGGGCGCCGGTCAGCAGGATGGTGACCCCCAGGGTCAGGAAGCCGGCCAGCCAGGTGCCCAGCTCGAGGCCCTCGAAGATCGTGAAGGCGAGCGCGGCGAGGGCGCCGATCAGCAGGCCGACGAGAGGGTAGGCCCGCGCGCTGCGGCCCGGGCTGCGGCTCGCCTCGGCGGCCGGCAGGGGCAGGCGGGTCAGCAGGCGGGCGGCGTTGAGGAAGTCGGCGAGGAAGGCGGACATGACCGGGTCTTTCCTGGCAGGTGGGGGATTCGGGGCTGGTCTCGACTCGCGAGCTATAGGACAGTCGCGCCCCGCGACGGAAGCGATAGCTTGCCGGGGGGCTGCCGCGGGGGCTGCCGCGGGAGCGATCGCGGAAGGGGCGCAGCGCAAGCGGAGCGAACACCATGAGCGAGATTGCCGAGCCGAACCTCGAGGAGATCCGCGCCCTGATCGGCGAGTTCCCGCTGGCCGACGCCGAGGCCGGCGCGGCCGCCGCCGCGCGCCAGGCGCAGCTGACCAAGCCGGCCGGCTCGCTCGGCCGGCTCGAGGAGCTGGCGGTCTGGCTGGCCTCCTGGCAGGGCCGTCCGGACCCGGCCATGGAGCGGCCCCGGGTCGCGGTCTTCGCCGGCAACCACGGCGTCGCGGCGCGCGGCGTCTCGGCCTACCCGGCCGAGGTCACGGCGCAGATGGTCGCCAACTTCATCGAGGGCGGCGCCGCGGTCAACCAGCTCGCCGCCTGGGTCGGCGCCGATCTGCGCATCTACGAGATGGCGCTCGACCAGCCGACCGCCGACTTCGCCGCCGGCCCGGCGATGGAGGAGGCCGACTGCGCGCGCGCCCTGGCCTACGGCATGATGTCGGTCGAGGAGGGCTTCGACGCCATGGCGCTGGGCGAGATGGGCATCGCCAACACGACCAGCGCCGCCGCCCTCTGCCTGGCGCTGTTCGGCGGCGAGGCGGCCGACTGGGTCGGCCGCGGCAGCGGCGTCGACGAGGCCGGGCTGGCCCGCAAGGTCGCCGCCGTCGAGGCCGGCCTCGCGGCCAATCCCGAAGCGCGCGAGGACCCCTTCGAGGCGCTGCGGCGCCTGGGCGGCTACGAGCTGGCGGCGATCGCCGGCGCGGTCATGGCCTGCCGCCTGGCGCGCATCCCGGTGGTGCTCGACGGCTTCGCCGCGACGGCGGCGGCGGCGGTGCTGCAGCGCCTCGACCGCCACGCCCTCGACCACTGCCTGGTCGCCCACCGCTCGGTCGAGCCGGGCCACGCCCGCCTGCTGGGCGCGCTCGGCAAGACGCCGCTGCTCGACCTGGACATGCGCCTCGGCGAGGCCAGCGGCGCGGTCCTCGCCCTCGGCCTGCTGCAGGCCGCCTGCGCCTGCCACAACGGCATGCGAACCTTCGAGGAAGCCGGAGTCAGCGGCAAGGCTTAGGGTAGGCGCTTTCACGCCCCTCGACAGGCTCGGGACGAAGCGAAGGTTTGTGCTTACGTCCGCTTCGTCCCGAGCCTGTCGAGGGGCGTGAAAGCGCTATTCCCCCTGCTGCAGCAGCAGGCCGTGCCGCCGCGCGACGCGGAAGGAATAGAGGAAGACGGCGGCGCCGATCACCAGGTAGACGACGTTGAGCGCCAGGGCGTGGACCAGCAGGTCGGGACGGAAGCTGCCCTCGATCAGGATCGCGCGCATGCCCTCGAAGGTCGGCGTCATCGGAAAGCACCAGGCGATCCACTGCAGCCACTCGGGCAGCACGGCGACCGGGTAGTAGATCGAGGAGATCGGCGCGAGCAGGAAGATCGCCAGCCAGGCCACGGACTCCGCACCCTGCCCGACCCGCAGGATCAGCGCCGAGACCAGCATGCCGAGCGCCCAGCCCATGATCAGCAGGCAGGAGAAGAAGGCGACCAGCGGCAGGCCCAGCTCGTAGACCGAGACGCCGTAGAACAGGATCGCGAGACCGGTCGCCGGCAGGATGCCGACCAGGGTGCGCAGCACCGACATGACCATCAGGGCCGCCAGCAGCTCGTGGGGCCTGAGCGGGCTGACCGCCAGGTTGCCGAGGTTGCGCGACCAGATCTCCTCGAGGAAGGACAGCGAGAAGCCGAGCTGGCCGCGGAACAGCACGTCCCAGAGCAGCACGGCCGTGACCAGGATGCCTGCGGCGTTGGCGATCACCGTGGAATGCTGCAGCAGGTAGAGCGTGACGAAGCCCCAGAGGATCATCTGGATGGTCGGCCAGTACATCAGCTCGAGCACGCGCGGCCAGGAGCTGCGCATCAGGAAGAGATGGCGCAGCACCATCGCGCCGATGCGGCCGGCGACGGAGCTATTGGGGGCGACGCTGTCGTCGATCATCGCGCCGCCTCGCTGTCGCCGAGGGCCCGGCCGGCGGAATCCCCGGCGCGCGGCTCGGCGCGGCGGTCGCGGGCGATGTCGAGGAAGACCTCCTCGAGATTGTCGCGGCCGTACTTCTTGAGGAGGGCCGCTGGCGTCGCCTCGTCGACCAGGCGGCCGGCCTTCATCATGACGACCCGGTCGCACAGGCGCTCGACCTCGGCCATGTTGTGGCTGGCCAGCAGGATCGCGACCCGGCGCTCGGCCTGGTAGCGCTCCAGGTAGCTGCGCAGCCAGTCGGCGGTGTCGGGATCGAGCGAGGCGGTCGGCTCGTCGAGCAGCAGCACCTCGGGCCGGTTGATCATCGCCTTGGCGACCGAGACGCGGGTCTTCTGGCCGGCCGAGAGCTGGCCGGTGCGCTTCTGCCAGAGCGGCTTGAGGTCGAGCTCGCGGCCGAGCTGCTCCAGGCGCGCCCTGGCGTCGGGCACGCCGTAGAGCCGCGCGAAGAAGCGCAGGTTCTGGCCGACGGTCAGGCGTCGCGGCAGGTCGACGTAGGGGCTGGAGAAGTTGATCCGGTGCAGCACCCGGTGCGGATGGCGCGCCATGTCGCAGCCGAGCAGCTCGACGCTGCCGCCGCTCGGCAGCAGCAGGCCGAGCAGCATCGAGATCGTCGTGGTCTTGCCGGCGCCGTTGCCGCCGAGCAGGGCGACGGTTTCGCCGGCGACGACCGAGAAGCTCAGCCCGTCGACCGCCAGGGCATCGCCGAAGCGCTTCGACAGGTCGCGGACCTCGATCGCGGGCGGCCCGGCGGTCGCGGGCGTGGAGGAGGGAGGCTGCTGGGTCACCGAGCGCATATAGCGCTTCGTCGGGGCGGTAACCAGGGTTCGGCCGTCGCCGCGCCCGCCGCCGCGCCCGCCGCCACGGGCCAGGGCGAGGGCCAGCAGCAGGCTGAGTCCGGCGAGCAGGGCGGCGGTCCGCCCGACGGCCTCGAGGCCGAACGCGTCGCTGGTCCAGCCGCCGGCGAGCGCCCGCTCGGCGCCGGCGGCCCGCCGAATCAGCGGATCGAGGCCTCCGGTTTCGGACGCGCCAGGTGCAGGTAGCCCGGGCTGAACAGGGCGAGGCGGTTCAGCGCCGGCAGGTCCGGCAGCTCCATCTGTCGGCCGCGCAGGCGCAGCAGGCCGGCGATGCGCAGCCGCCGCAGCACGCGGTTGACGTGGACCACCGACAGGCCGGTCGCGTCGGCCAGCTCGGTCTGGTTCAGCGGCAGCTCGCAGGCCGCGCCCTCGGTCAGGCCGACCGCCTCGAGGCGCCGGAATATCTCGCAGAGCAGGTGGGCGACCCGCTCGAGCGCCGTGCGCCGGCCGACGTTCAGCGTCCACTCGCGCTGGATCGAGGCCTGGACCAGGGTGTCCCAGGCGAGGGCGCGGGCGAGGGCGGGCCGCCGCTCGGCCAGCCCCTCCAGCGCGTCGCGCCGGATCTCGGCCAGCAGGACCGGGGTCACCGCGGCCACCGAGTGGTCCATCGCCTGGAGCAAGTCCAGGTTCAGGTCGAAGAAGTCGCCCGGCAGCAGCAGGCCGACGATCTGGCGCCGTCCGTCGGCGAAGGACTTGCTGCGGCAGGCCCAGCCCTCGAGGAACAGGCGAGGGGCGGCCGGCCGATCGCCTTCGGCGGCCAGCTCCTCGCCGGCGGCAAGCCTGAAGGTGCGCCTGTGGGCGAGCTCCTCGATCAGCCGCCTGTCCTCCGGCGACAGCAGGGCGACCTGCTCGAGCTTGCGGATCAGATAGCGTGGCATCCGGTCCCCACCGTTGCGGCGAAAACCGGTTTGTATCCCACGCCGGCGAGCCGAGCGTCTAACGTAGGTTAAGAAAGAGTCGGGATTTCAGGCCGTTAAGGGAGGTCAGCGGGCGAACTTGGCCGCGGCGCCGATCAGGTCGAGCAGGTCGAACAGGCGCGCGAGATAGTGGTCGCGCAGGGCGAAGTCGCCGCGCTCCTCGGTCAGGCGCCCCTCCAGGGCATCGACGAAGCGGCGCAGGCGGCGCTGGTGCAGGCCGAGCCGGGCCTGCAGGGGGTCGGCGACAACGCCGGAGAAGGCTGTCGCGGCGGCGCCGAGCACCAGTACGCCGCCGACCGCCGAGGCGCCGGCGACAAAGGGCGCGGCCGCCGGGAACAGGCCGTACCACAGGCCGCCGGCCCAGGCGCCGAGGGGGAAGCTGGCGATCGCCATCTGCTGCGCCACCATGTGGGCGAGCACCGGCCCCAGGGTCAGGGCGCCCGGCGTCCACTGCTTGGCGACCAGCGCGCCGATGCCGGCCGACAGCAGCGCGTTGGTCAGCTCCGCCGCCGCGGTGCGGCTGTCGACGTAGGTCTCCAGCGAGTCGGTCAGCCAGCCGCGGAAGGCGGGGTCGTCGGCCTTGCGGCCGATCGACTTCAGCATCGCCTCGAGTGCCGCCGCCAGGTCGGCGTCGGCGAGGATCGCCAGCGCCAGGGCATCCTTGTCGCTGCTCCGCAGCGGCGCGCCGTCGGGCCCGTGCTGCGCATAGGGCAGCTCCAGGAACTCGGTGAAGAGGCGCCACTCCAGCTCGCCGGCGACGGCCGTGCGCAGGAAGCTGGGATTGCGCTCCAGACGCCCGGCCAGGCCCTCCAGGCCGCCGCGCCGCGCGGCGTGGGCGCCGCTGCGCGCGGCCAGCACCGGGATCGCCAGGAGCATGTTCGCGGGCGCGCGCAGCAGGTCCCAGCCGAAGGCGTGGCGATGCAGCGCCAGGGCGCCGCGCAGCCCGAAGGTGCGCTTAACGAAGGGGTCGATCGCGGCGCGCCGCTCGGCGCAGTAGCGCTCGATGCCGCCGCGCACCGCCCGGCGTGCCAGCGAGGCGTCGACGGGCAGGTTCGGCGGCGGGATCGCCGCGAAGTCCGTGGCCGGGGGCAGCTCGGCGGAGTCGCTCATGGCCATAGGTATGGTGTCGCCGGCGGCTCCGCGCCAGCCCACCCCCCAGCCCCCTCCCAGTCCGACCGCAACGCCGTGGACGCGACCCACTGGCGACGCGCCGCCGATCCTCTATAAGCCGGCGATGGCCTTCGCTCCGCGCTCGCGGCCGGTGACGATCCTGCTGATCCTGCTGGTCGCCTTCGGCCCCGCCTCGACCGACCTCTACCTGCCGGCGCTGCCGTCGATCGCGCGCGCCTTCGGCGCCGATTCCGGCGCCGCCCAGCTGACGCTCTCGGTGTTCCTGCTCGGCTTCGCGCTGGCGATGCTGGCGCACGGGCCGCTCAGCGACCGCTTCGGCCGCCGGCCGGTGCTGTTCGGCGCCCTGGCGGTCTACCTGGCGGCGAGCCTAGCCTGCGCCTTCGCGCCCAGTATGGAGCTGCTGATCCTCGCCCGCTTCCTGCAGGCGCTCGGCGCCTGCGCGGGCGCCGTGATCGGACGGGCCATCGTGCGCGACGTCTACCGGCCGCAGGAGGCGGCGCGGGTGATGTCCTTCCTGGCCATGGCCATGGCGGTCGCGCCGGCCCTGGCGCCGATCCTCGGTGGCTGGCTGACCACCCACTTCGGCTGGCAGGCGACCTTCCTGGCGCTGCTCGTCTTCGGCCTGGTCGCCCTGGCCGGCGTGGTCCTGGTGCTGCCCGAGACCAATCTCGCCCCAGACCTCCAGGCGATCCGGCCGCGCGGCCTGGCCTCGAACTACCGGCACCTGCTGGGCGAGGTGCGTTTCCGCGGCTACGTGCTGGTCATCGCCGGCAGCTACGGCGGCCTCTTCGCCTTCATCTCCGGTTCCTCCTTCGCCCTGATCGACGGCCTGGGCCTGCGGCCCGACCAGTACGGTTACTGCTTCAGCGCGGCGGTGCTCGGCTACATGTCGGGCAGCTTCGGCGGCGGACGGGTGACGACCCGCCTCGGCATCGACCGCACCATCGCGCTCGGCAACGTTTTCCAGCTGGCCGGCGGCCTGGCCGGGCTGGCGCTCGCCCTGGCCGGCGTCTTCACCGTCGCCAGCGTCGTCGCGCCGGCGGCGCTCTTCTTCTTCGGCAGCGGCTTCGCCCTGCCCAACGCCACGGCCGGCGCGATCAACCCCTTCCCGCGCATGGCCGGCGCCGCCTCGGGGCTGATGGGCTTCCTGCAGATGGCCGGCGCGGCGGTGCTTGGCGCCCTGGTCGGGCGCTTCCAGGACGGCGGCCCGCTGGTCATGATGGCGGCGATCGCGGGCGCCGGCCTGGTCGCCGTGCTGGCCCACCGCCTGATCGTCCGGCGCCTGCCCGCCGCCTGATCGCCTGGCGCCTGGCCGCCAAATCGTCTGGCGCCTGGCCTAGCCGGCTGTAGACAGGCGCGCGGCAGCGACTATGCTCCGCGCCCGATGACATCAGAAGCAACCGGCGGTCCGTCCCTGGCCGAACGCCCGACCCTGCGGCTCAAGCCCCAGGCCGAGAAGCGGGTGCGCGGCGGCCACCCCTGGATCTATTCCAACGAGATCGTCATGGAGGGCGAGGCCAAGACCTTGCCGCCGGGCAGCGTCGTGCGCTTCGCCACGGCCAACGGCGAGCGCCTCGGCGCCTTTCTCTACAACCGCCATCCGTTGATCGCGGCGCGCCGCCTGTCGCGCGATCCGGAGGTGGTGCTCGACGGCGGCTGGTTCCGCGACCGGCTGCGGCGCGCCCTGGCGATCCGCGAGAGCCTGGTCGAGGGACCCTTCTATCGCCTGGTCCACGCCGAGGCCGACGGCCTGCCGGGCACGGTGATCGACCGCTTCGGCGACCATCTGGTGCTGCAGGTCAATGTCGCAGGCATCGACGCCCACCTCGACCTGCTGCTCGGCGCGCTCGACGAGCTGCTGGCGCCGCGGGTGATCCTGCTGCGCAACGATTCCTCGGCGCGCCAGCTCGAGGGCGTCGAGAGCTACAGCCGCACCGCCAAGGGGCGGCTCGAGGGGCCGGTCGAGATCCACGAGCACGGCGCGCGCTTCCTGGCCGACCTCGGCGAGGGCCAGAAGACCGGCTGGTTCTACGACCAGCGCGACAACCGGCAGTTCGCCGCGGCCCTGCTGCGGGGCGTCGAGGGGGCGGACGGCAAGGGCGCGCGCGTGCTCGACCTCTACAGCTTCGCCGGCGGCTTCGCGATCCAGGCGGCGCGGGCCGGCGCCGCCGAGGTGGTCGCGGTCGACCGCTCGGCCCCGGCCCTGCGCCTGGCCCAGCAGGCGGCGGCGCTGAACGGCGTCGAGGGCCGCATCGAGTTCCGCAAGTCTGACGCCTTCGCTTCGCTGGAGTTCCTGGAGCGCAAGGGGCAGCTCTTCGATCTGGTGATCGCCGACCCGCCGGCCTTCGCCAAGAGCAAGAAGGACCTGCCCCAGGCGCTGCGCGCCTACCGCAAGCTGGCGCGCCTCGCCGCCGGCGTGGTCGCGCCCGGCGGCTACCTGACGCTCTGCTCCTGCTCGCATCACGTCGAGGCGGCGGCCTTCGCCGAGCAGTGCCGGCGCGGCCTGTTCGACGCCGGCCGCGACGCCCGCCAGCTGCGCGCCGCCGGTGCCGCGCCCGACCACCCGGTCCACCCGGCACTGCCCGAGAGCGCCTACCTCAAAGCCCTGTTCTACGCCCTGGACTGAGCCTCCGGCGACCCAGGCCGCGGGCCGGCCGAGGGATCAGCCCGGATCGGCGGTCAGGCCCACGGCCTCGATGCCGGCGACCGCGCAGGCCTCGTCGTTGTCCGAGCTGTCGCCGGTGATTCCGACGGCGCCCAGGATCGCGCCGCCGGCGCCGTCGCGGATCAGCACGCCGCCCGGGACCGGCACCAGCGAGCCCTTGGCGAGCGCGTTCATCGACTGGATGAAGTAGGGCTGCTCCTGGGCGCGCTTGAACAGCGCCCGGCTGCCGAGGCCGAGGGCGACGGCGCCGTGGGCCTTGCCGACGGCGACCTCGGGGCGCATCGGGCTGGCGCCGTCGGCGCGCTCCAGCAGCCGGATCGCGCCGCCGGCGTCGAGCACCGCGATGGTCAGCGGCTTGAGCTCAAGCTCGCCGGCCTTGCGCGCGGCGGCGGCGACGATGCGGCGCGCCGCGTCCAGGGTCAGGGCTTCGGTCATGGCGCTGTCCTCTCCTCCGGGGCCCCGCTCAGCGGCCCTTCCATTGCGGCTTGCGCTTGCCCAGGAAGGCCTCGATGCCCTCCTTGAAGTCGGCGCTCATGTAGGCCTCGACGATGAGGTCCTCGTCCTTCGCCGTCGCGCCCTCGACGCGCAGGCGGCGCAGCGCCTCCTTGGTCGTGCGCAGGGTGATCGGGGCGTACCCGGCGAGCTGCTCGGCCAGGGCCTCGGCGCGCGCCATCAGCGCCACCTGGTCGGGCAGGATCTCGGAGACCAGGCCGGCGGCCAGCGCCTCCTCGGCGCCGAGCAGGCGGGCGGTGAAGATCATCTCCTTGACGCGCCCCGCGCCGGCCAGCGCCGACAGCCGCGCCAGGGAGGCGATCGAGAGCGTGTTGCCCAGGGTGCGCGCGATCGGGAAGCCGAACTTCAGGTCGGCGGTCGCCAGCCGCAGGTCGCAGGCCGTGGCGATGCCGGCGCCGCCGCCGGTGCAGGCGCCGGCCAGGGCCGCGACGGTGGGCACGCGGCAGGCCTCGACGGCGCCGAGCACCTCGTCGATCTTGTGCTCGTAGTCGAGCGCGTCGCGCGGCGTCTCGAAGGCGCGGAACTGGCGCATGTCGGTGCCGGCGGCGAAGGCCCGGCCGCCGGCGCCGGCGATCACCAGCACCCGGACCGCGTCCGGCGCCTCGCCGGGGGCGGGCAGGCCGGCGCAGAGCTCGGCCAGCCGTCGGTACATGCCGAAGGTCAGGGCGTTGCGCGCCTCGGGCCGGTTGAGCGTGACCCAGCCGGTGCTGCCGCGCACCTCGTAGAGCAGCTCGTCCTTGGTGTCGCTGTCGTCGGTCATCGGCGGCTCATCTGTAGAAGAGTTCGACCAGGAACAGGGGGATCGCGGGCACGTAGGTGCAGAGCAGCAATACCACGAGCAGCACGGCGATGAAGGGCAGGTTGACCTTCGAGGTCTCCCAGATGTTCGCCTTGGCGATCGAGCAGGCGGTGATCAGGACGCTGGCGACCGGCGGCGTCTGCTGCCCGATCGCCAGGTTGAGCGTGACGACCAGGCCGAAGTGGATCGGGTCGATGCCGGCCTGCTGGATCAGCGGCACGACGATCGGCACGACCAGGATGATCGCCGCGGCCGAGTGCAGGAAGAACCCGATGATCAGGAAGAAGACGTTGAGGATCAGCAGGATCGCGTACTTGTTGCCGGTCAGCTCCAGGATCGCGGCGGCGATCTCCTGGGGGATCTGCGCGCGCGTCAGGAAGCCGCCCATCAGCACCGAGGCGGCGACCAGCAGCATGACCACGGCGGTCTGGATGCCGCCCTCCAGCATCGCCTCCTTGAGCTGCGGCCAGTCGATCTCGCGGTACCAGACGCCGACGCCGATCGCCACGACGACGGCCAGCCCGGCGCCCTCGGTGGCCGTGACGAGGCCGCCGAAGATGCCGCCCAGGATGATCACCGGCAGGCTGAAGGCCGGCAGCGAGTCGAAGAGCGTCCGGCGCAGCCGGGAGAACCGGAAGGCCTCCTCGACCGGCAGGTTGTAGCGGCGCGCCAGCCACCAGGCGACGCCCATCAGCCCGGCGGCGCCGATCAGGCCGGGCACGACGCCCGCGACGAACAGCTGCTCGACCGAGGTGCCGGCGGAGACGGCGTAGAGGATCATCGGGATCGAGGGCGGGATGATGATCGCCAGCGAGGCCGAGGAGGAGGTGACGGCGGCGGCCAGCGGCGCGCTGTAGCCGCGCTTCTTCATCTCGGGGATTAGGATCGAGCCGGTCGCCGCGACGTCGGCGACCGCCGAGCCCGAGATCTCGGCGAAGAACAGCGAGACCCCGATCGAGACCATGGCCAGCCCGCCGCGCACGAAGCCGACCAGTGCCGTGACGAAGGCGATCAGGCGCCGGGTGATGCCGGTCGCGTTCATGATCGCGCCGGCGAGCACGAACATCGGGATCGCGATCAGCGAGAACTTGTTGGCGCCGTCGTACATGTCGAGCGCGACGGTCACCAGGCTCGAGAAGCCTTCGGAGAGGAACAGCCCGAGCACCGCCGAGAGCGCCAGGGCGATGGCGATCGGCACGTTGATCAGGACCATCGCCACCAGGGCCAGGAAGATCGCCAGCAGGTCCATGGCTCAGCGCTCTCCCTTGCGGTCGTCGTCAGCGCCCTTGGGGACGGCGCCCTGGGGAACGGGGCCCTGGGGAACGGGGCCCTGGGGCACGGCGCCGTGGGCCAGGGCGGCGTGCTCGGTCGAGCGCCCGGCCATCACGTCGCGCCAGTACTGGGGCAGGCTGAGCAGCTCGGTCAGGATGAACAGCAGGGCGCCGATCGGGATCACCGACTGGGTCAGCTGCACCGGCACCCAGGTCAGGCTGATCAGGGACATGCCCTCGAGCACCACGAGGACCTTCCAGCCGGCCCAGGCGAGCAGCAGGAAGAAGCCGACCACCAGGACCTCCGAGACGAGCACCGCCGCCTTGCGGGCGCCCAGGGGCAGCCGCCGCAGGACGTCGTCGACGCCGATATGGCTGCGCTTGAGCGCGGCGAGCGCCGAGCCGTAGTAGGTGATCCAGGCCAGCAGGATCGAGGCGATCTCGTCGTACCAGGACAGGGAGGCGCCGGCCTTGCGGTAGATCACGGCGACGACCACGACGACGGTCAGCGCGATCATCAGCGCGATCACCGCCCAGGACAGCAGGTCCCCGAGGACCCGGCCGATCTTGCCCAAGCTCTGCTCCCCCCGGACCGAGCCCGGTCCGTCAGCGGTCGTTCAAGGAAGAAGAGGCCGCGGCGGCCGCCGCGGCCCCTGTCGGTTCAGGAGCCCTGTCGGTTCAGGAGCCCCGTCGGTTCAGGAACCCCGTCGGTTCAGGAACCCTGGGCGAGCGCCTGGATCTTCTCGACGAGCTCCTCGCCGCCCTCGACCGAGGCGGCGAACTCGTCGTAGATCGAGGTCGAGGCGTCGATGAAGGCCTGCTTGTCGGCCTCGTTCACCTCGGTGCCCATCTCCTCGATCTTGCCGACCAGGTCGCGGTCGAGCTGGGCGGCGGTCTCGTAGACGAACTCCTGGGTGCTGACGGCGCAGTCGTCGATGGCGCCGCGCAGCTCCTCCGACCAGCTGTCGTACTGCTGCTGGGTGGTCAGGATGTAGCCGGGCGTGTAAACGTGGCCGGTCATCGAGAGGTACTTCTGCACCTCCGGGAACTTCGCCGACCAGATCTGCGCCAGGGGGTTCTCCTGGCCGTCCATGACGCCGGTCTGAAGCGCCGTGAAGACCTCCGAGAAGGCCATCGGGCTGGGGTTTGCGCCGTAGGCCTGGAACATCTTGACGCGCCAGGCGCCCTTGGGCGTGCGCAGCTTCAGCCCCTCCAGGTCCTCGGGCTTCACGATCGGGCGGGTGTTGTTGGTGATGTTGCGGAAGCCGTTCTCCCAGAACGCCAGGATGCGGTAACCCTTCGAGCCAGCCGCTTCCTGGAAGACGTCGCCCATCTGCTGGCTGACCCGCCGGATGTGGTCGCGGTTCTGGATGATGTAGGGCATCTCGAAGACGCCGAAGGTGTCGGAAACCGAGCTCATGACCGAGGAGGGCAGCGAGAACTGGACCTGGCCCAGCTTCAGCTTCTGAAGCAGCTCCTGGTCGTTGCCGAGCTGCGAGGACCCGAACACCTGGACCTCCGCCTTGTCGCCGAAGGCCTCGTTGGCGCAGCGGGCGAACTCCTTGGCCGAGGTCTCGAAGAGCGAGCCCGGCTCGCCGACGTGGCCGAACTTGAAGGTGGTCTGTGCCTGGGCGCCCGGCGCGCCTGTTGCTGCGGCGGTCGCACAGAGCGCCGCGAGCGCGATACCGGTCAGGTGTGCTGTGGCCTTCATGGTGTCGATCCTCCCGTCATTCGTTGTTCCGCCCGGCGTTGCACGCCGGACGGCCGTCCGCCTGCTACTCGGCGGCGTGCGAGGCGGCCGGTGCCTCCCCGCGCTTCGCCAGGACGTCCATGGCC
Source organism: Tistlia sp. (assembly GCF_040905785.1). NCBI lineage: Bacteria > Pseudomonadati > Pseudomonadota > Alphaproteobacteria > Rhodospirillales > Rhodovibrionaceae > Tistlia > Tistlia sp. Next base: position 7,878 of record NZ_JBBDQW010000073.1, on the reverse strand, counting down.
GCCTGGACGCCCCCGGCCTCGTGCGGCACCCCCGCGGCCTTCAGGCCCATCTCGACGCCGGCCAGGGTGCCGATCAGCGAGAGGTCGTTGAAGAAGCCGAGATGGCCGATGCGGAACACCCGGCCGGCCAGCTTGGAAAGGCCGTTGCCGAGCGACATGTTGAAGCTCTGCAGCACCGTCGCGCGGAAGCCGTCGGCGTCGTGGCCGTCCGGCATCATCACCGCGGTCAGCGAGCCGGAGGCGTGCGCCGGCTCGCGGCACAGCACCTCAAGGCCCCAGGCCCGCACCGCGCGGCGCGTCGCCTCGCCGTGGCGGGCGTGGCGCTCGAAGACCCGCTCCAGCCCCTCCTCGTGCAGCATCTCGAGCGCCGCCTCGAGGCCGAACAGCAGGTTGGTCGCCGGCGTGTAGGGGAAGAAGCCTTTGGCGTTGATTGCCAGCATCTCGCCCCAGTCCCAGTAGGCGCGCGCCAGGCCGGCGCTCTTGGAGGCCGCCAGCGCCTTCTGCGATATCGCGTTGAAGGACAGGCCCGGGGGCAGCATCAGGCCTTTCTGGGAGCCGCCGACCGTGACGTCGACGCCCCAGGCGTCGTGGCGGTAGTCGAGCGAGGCCAGGGAGGAGATGGTGTCGACCAGGTACAGCGCGGGATGCCCGGCGGCGTCGATCGCCTTGCGCACGTCAGCGATTGGGGAGACGCAGCCCGTCGAGGTCTCGTTGTGGACGATGCAGACGGCCTTGATCTCGTGGGCCTCGTCGGCGCGCAGCCGCGCCTCGATGGCCGCCGGATCGGCGCCCTGGCGCCAGTCGCCCTCGAGGAACTCCGGCCGGAGCCCGAGTTTCTCGGCGAGCGTCTTCCAGAGGCTGGCGAAGTGGCCGGTCTCGAACATCAGCACGCGGTCGCCCGGCGAGAGCGTGTTGACCAGCGCCGCCTCCCAGGCCCCGGTGCCGGAGGCCGGGTAGATGACGACCGGTTGCTCGGTCTGGAAGATCGTCCGGATGCCGGCCAGCACGCGCGTCGCCAGCGCCTGGAATTCCGGCCCGCGATGGTCGATGGTCGGCCGGTCCATCGCCCGCAGCACCCGGTCCGGCACATTGGTCGGCCCCGGGATCTGGAGGAAATGGCGTCCCTGCAACGTGGCCATCGGCCGATCTCCCTGAGCTCTGGCGCCGCCGGCCCGGCCGCTGCGAAGCGAAGCTGGGGGACGGCGGATGTCCGCCGCGCCGCCTGCGCGCGCCGGGAGCGCTTTTCATCGAGCAGCGATTGAATTATGAATTCATAATTGCGTCAAGCACCGTCTGAACCCTCGGCCGGGTGCCTGCCGCGCTCATGGCGTCGCGTGGAGCGGAGCTTTGTTCGCAGTCGATCAACCGGAGGCCCTGACGCGGCCCGCGCTGGCGGTCGAACTGACCGGCCTGATCCGCGGCCTGATCATGGAAGGCGAGCTGAGGCCCGGCGCCAAGGTTCCGGAGAAGGCGCTGACGCTGCGCTTCGGCGTCTCGCGCACGCCCGTCCGCGAGGCCCTGAAGGTGTTGGCGGCCGAGGGCTACGTCCGGCTGGTGCCGAACCGCGGCGCGGTCGTCGCCGAACCGACCCTGGCCGAGCTCGAGGAGGTCTTCCCGGTGATCGCGGCGCTCGAGGGCATCGCCGGCGAGCTCGCCGCCCAGCGCGCCAGCGACCAGGAGATCGCGAGCGTGCGCCGGCTGCACGAGGCGATGCGCGAGGCCTTCCGGTCCGGCGACCGCCCGCGCTACTTCGAGCTGAACCAGCAGATCCACGGGGCGATCCTGGCCGCTTCGCGCAACCCGACGCTGCGCCAGCAGCACCAGACCGTCGCCAACCGGGTCCGCTGGGCGCGCTACCAGGCGAACCTGGCGCTGGAGCGCTGGCAGGAGGCGCTCGAGGAGCACGATTCGATCATCGAGGCGCTGGAAGCCCGCGACGGTGCGCGCCTGGGCGCGGTCATGAAGAGCCACTTCCTGCACAAGCTCGACTCGCTGCGCAGCGCGCTCGGCCCGGAAGGCTGAGCGCGGCCGACCCTTTTGTCGCCGCCGAAAGGGCTCAGCGCCGATGGCGCTCCTCGTCGGCCAGATCGAAGGCGCGCTTCATCAGCAGGTAGATGTAGAGCACGGCGAAGCCGAACATGAAGAGGCCGGCGGCGTGCAGGCCGTCGGCCTGGGGCGCGCGCGCCGCCAGGAACAGGCCGACCAAGCCGAGCACGCCGATCGCGGCGCCGATGATCAATCTCGCAGAACCGCTCATTCCACCCTCTTCCTCGCTCGTCGAACGGCGCCGGTGCCGGTGCCGGGCCGACCCGGTCCCCTCGGCGGTGTCGCTACCAGGGCGGCCGCCGTCGCGGCATTGACCTGGCTCAATCCGGCCGATCCCGCGGGGCGCTCGCGGGCGCTCATTCGGCTGCCTCGCCGCGTCGTCTCGGCCGCGCCTGGCTGACCGGCAGGACGAGGCCGAAGCAGGTGCCCTGGGCGTCGCTGCGGCGCAGCTCCAGCTCGCCGCCGTGGGCGCGGGCCAGCTCTCGGGCGATGGCCAGGCCGAGGCCGGTGCCGCCGCTCTTGACGCTGCCGACGAAGGGCTGGAACAGCCGCTCCCGCGCCCGCGGCGACAGTCCCGGCCCATTGTCGCTCAGCTCAATCGCAAGGCTGCCGTCGAGCCGCTCGGCGGCGATCCAGATGGTGCCGGCGCCGGCCTGCAGCGCGTTGAGGCCGAGGTTGTGGAAGACCCGGTAGAGCTGCGAGCGGTCGGCCTCGACCAGCGTGCCCGGCGGCACGGCGTTGTGCCACTCCGCGGCGCCGGCCAGGGAGGCCGGCAGCTCCTCGCCGACCTCCTTCAGGAGGGCGTGGAGGTCGACGCTCGACAGCTCCAGGACCGCCGGCCCCTCGCGGGTGAAGCTGAGGGTCTGGCGGCAGAGGTTGATCGCCCGGTCCAGCGTCGTCATCAGGGTGCCGGCGGAGCGCTGCACGTCAGGGTCCTGGCTCGCGGCCAGGCGGTCGGAGATCAGCGAGGCGGTGGCCAGCATGTTGCGCAGGTCGTGGCTTATCTTGGTCACGGCGACGCCGACCGCGGCGAGGCGGGTCTTCTGGTGCAGCGAGGCCCAGAGCGCCTCCTGCATCTCGCGCAGCTGGGCCTCGGCGAGGCCGACCTCGTCGCTGCGCCCCGAGGGCGTGATCAGCCGCTCGGCGTTCTCGGGCTCGTCGCGGAAGGCGACCATGCTCTCGGTCATGCGGCGCAGCGGGCGGACCAGCAGCAGGTGCAGGCTGAGATAGATCAGGGCCGCGGTGAAGAGGGAGATGGCCAGGGACAGCGCCAGGACCCGGTAACCGAAGTTAACCATCTCGCGGCGCATCGGCGCCTCGTTGATCAGCAGATCGACGGTCGATACCCCGTCCTCGGGCGAGGTGCCGATGATGCGCAGGACGCGATCGCCGGAGCTCAGGAGCGTGCCGAAGGCGGCGCCGATGGAATCGAGGAAGTCCTCCTCCTCCAAGGTGCTGACCGAGTCGATCGCCGGCGGCATGTCCAGGGTCAGCAGCAGGCGGCGGCCGACCCGCGGGTCCTCGAGCGCGACCAGGTAGGCACCGACGTGCCTCAGCAGCTCGGCCTCCAGGTCGGCGCCGACGTTCTGGTCGGGCGCGCCCTGCAGCGCCAGGATCGCGAGGTGCGCGCTGGCCAGGCGCTGGGTCAGGAAGGCTTCGCGGAAGCGGCCGATCGAGGGCGCGAAGATCAGCACCTCGGCCACCATGACGAAGGCCACGGTGAGCAGCAGCAGCTTCGCGGAGAGGCTGCGCAGCGGTGAGGGCATGGCGACTTTGGCGCGTAGCATCGCGCGTCAGTCTAGGGCGAAACCGAGAAAGCCGAAAGCGACGCCCGCAGCGGGCCGAGGTCTCAGCCCAGCCGGGACAGCAGCCGCACCAGGCGCCGCGTGCGCTCCGAGAAGAGGCGCGGCAGCAAATAGCCGGCCGCCGCCCGCTTGCTCGCCTCGGAGCGGGTCGGGTAGGGCACGATCGCCTGGGCCAGCTCGCCGATCCTGCGGCGGCCGCCGACGGCCAGCACCCAGGGCAGGATCAGCTCGCCGGCCTGGGCCCCGACGATGCCGGCCCCCAGGACACGCCCACTGGGCGAGACCAGCGCCTTGACCAGGCCGCCGGTCTCGCCCTCGCAGCGGGCGCGGTCGTTCTCGAAGAAGGGCGCGCGCAGGATCTCGAAGCGCAGGTTCCGCGCGCGCGCCTCCGCCTCGGTCGGGCCGACCTGGGCGAGCTCCGGCTCGCCGTAGATGACGCGCGGCAGGGCGCTGCGCTCGGGCCGCGCCGGCAGGCGGAACAGCGCGTTCTTCAGGACCACGCCGGCGTGATGGCCGGCCAGGTGCGTGAGACAGGGCCCGCCGGCCGCGTCGCCGGCGGCGAAGATGCGGCGGTTGGTGGTGCGCAGCCGGCCGTCGAGACGCAGGCGCCCGCCGTCCAGCGCAACGCCCGCGGCCTCCAGCCCGAGGCCGGCGAAGTCCGTGGTGCGGGCGGTCGCGACCAGCAGGTGGCTGCCGACCAGCCTCGCCCCGCCGTCCAGCAGCAGGGCCAGGCCCTCGCCGTCCGGTTCGACCCGCACGACCCGGGCGCCCTCGACCAGCCCGGCGCCCTCGGCCAGCAGCTGCCGGCGCAGCGGCTCGACCAGTTCGGGATCCTCGCCGGTCAGGAGGCGGTCGCGCTCGACCAGGGTGACCTCGGCGCCGAGTCGGCGGAAGGCCTGGCCGAGCTCGCAGCCGACCGCGCCGCCGCCGAGCACCAGAAGGCGGCGGGGCAGGGCGCTCAGCTGGAAGACCGTCTCGTTGGTCAGGTAGGCGACGCCCTCCAGGCCCGGCACCGGCGGTATCGCGGGGCGGGAGCCGGTCGCCAGCACGAAGCGCCGGGCGGCGACGCGCGGGGCAGGGCCGGCCTCCCCGCCCTCGACGACCAGGCTGCCCGGGTCGAGGAAGCGGGCGTGGCCGCGCAGCACCCGCAGGCCCAGGGCGGCGTAGCGCTCCTCGGAATCCATCGGCGCGATGCCGGCGACGACGCCGCGGACGTGGCGCATCACCGCGGCGAAGTCGATCTCCGGTGCCGCGTAGGCGACGCCCAGGGGCGCCGCCCTGGCACCCAGGCTGGCGGCGCGGGCCGCCGCCAGCAGGGCCTTCGAGGGCACGCAGCCGACGTTCAGGCAGTCGCCGCCCATCGCGCCCTGTTCGACCAGCACGACCCGGGCGCCGAGCTGGCTGGCGCCGGCGGCGATCGAGAGGCCGGCCGAGCCGGCGCCGATCACGCAGAGGTCGGCCCGCGCGGGCTCCCGGCCCGTCTCGGCGCTCGCCCGCTTCGGCGTCCTCTCGGTGCTCTCGGCCATCCTCTGCTTTCCGGCGCGCTTGCCGGTCCCCATGTGGTACGGTGCGGCCGGGTGTCGGCAGGGGCGCCGCCCCGGTCCCTTGCCGGCCCGGTGCCGGGCGTACGGGCCGCTTTGCGTTGACAGCGGCCCCCGCCACTTCTATACAGCCGCGCATTCCGCGAAACGGTTGAATTTCGGAGAAAACAACGTGAAGCGCACGTATCAGCCCAGCGTGCTCGTCCGCAAGCGTCGCCACGGCTTCCGCAGCCGCATGGCGACGGTCGCCGGCCGACGGGTCATCGCACGCCGCCGCGCCAGGGGCCGCAAGCGTCTGTCTGCCTGAGGAATCCGGCCGGTGCCCGGCATCGAGCGGCTGAAGCAGCGGCGCGAGTTCCTTACGGTCGCCGGGCAGGGTCGCAAGTGGGCCACGCCCGGCTTGGTGCTGCAGGCGCTGCATCGTCCCGAGGCGCGCGAAGGCCTGCGTTACGGCCTGACCGCCAGCCGAAAGGTCGGCGGCGCAGTGGTGCGCAATCGCGCCCGGCGCCGCTTGCGGGCGCTCGCCGAGCGGCTGCTGCCGGAGGCCGGCAGGGGTGACACCGACTACGTCCTGATCGCGCGCGCGGCCACGGTGGCCCGTCCGTTCGATGCGCTGGAACGGGACCTCATGGTCGCGCTGGAGCGGGTCGCGCGGCCGCGTCCGGAACGCCGGGGCCCGGACAGCCGGCCGGACCGCCGGGACGACGCCCGGACCCGGTCGTCGTGAGGGGCGGCGAAAAGCGGGGCTCCGGCCTGCTCGGCCAGGCCCTGGAGTGGCTGCTGATCGGCCCGATCCAGGTCTACCGCTACACCCTGTCGCCGCTGCTCGGACCGCGCTGCCGTTTCCTGCCGAGCTGCTCGGAGTACACGATCGAGGCGATCCGGCTGCGCGGCCCGGTCGTCGGGCTCGCCCTGGGGCTGCGTCGGATCGCCCGCTGCCATCCCCTGGGGGGCAGCGGCTACGATCCCGTTCCCGCGCCTCGCCACGACCCCGCGCCGGAGGGTACCCCGCCTCGGCACGCCGACCGGGGCGCAGAGGCGCGGCCCGTACACGAACAGAAGGCTTGAGAGACGAACCATGGACGGTGGCAACCAGCGCAATCTGCTTCTGGCGATCGCTCTCTCCGTAGCCATTCTGGTCGGATTCAACGTCTTCTTCGAAGGCCCGCAGCGCGAGCAGCCGGTCGAGACGCAGCAGAGCGGCGAGCTCGACACCCGACCCGGCGTCGCCGGCGACGTTGGTACCGGCGAGCCGGCGACCAGCCGGTCGCTCGACGCTGCGATCGGCGCGGAGGCCGGCGCGGTGCAGAGCCGCGAGCAGGCGCTGGAGGCGGCGCCGCGCGTGGCGATCGACACGCCGACGCTGCGCGGCTCGATCTCGCTGGTCGGGGCCAAGCTCGACGACCTGGTGCTGAAGCGCTACCGCGAGACCGTCGAGCCTCAGAGCCCGAACATCGTCCTGCTCAATCCGAGCGGCACGGCCGACGCCTATTTCGCCGAGTTCGGCTGGGCCGCGAGCGGCGGCGGGGCGGCGCTCCCCGGCCCCGATACCCGCTGGCGGGCCGATGGCGAGACGCTGACGCCCGAGAGCCCGGTGACGCTCAGCTGGGACAACGGCCAGGGCCTGGTCTTCGAGCAGACCTTCGAGGTCGACCGGGACTACCTCTTCACCGTCACCCAGCGGGTCAGCAACGGCAGTGGCGCGACGCTCCAGGTCGCGCCCTTCGGCCTCGTCTCGCGCAGCGGCACCCCCGAGACGGCGGGCTTCTACCTGCTGCACGAGGGCATGGTCGGCGTGCTCGACGAGACCCTGAAGGAGGTCGACTACGACGACGCCCAGGACGAGGGCACGGTGACCTACCAGAGCACCGGCGGCTGGCTCGGCATCACGGACAAGTACTGGATGGCGACCCTGGTGCCCGACCAGCGCCGCGCCGTCACCGGCCGCTTCGTGCACAGCGCCGCCAACGGCCGCGACAAGTACCAGTCGGATTTCCTCTACGAGACCGACTCCCTCGTCGAGGGCGGCACGCTGGAGACGACCAGCCGCCTTTACGCCGGCGCCAAGCGGGCGACGCTGCTCGACGACTACGCCGAGCGCTACGGCATCGAGAAGTTCGACCTGGCCGTCGACTTCGGCTGGTTCTACTTCCTGACCAAGCCGATCTTCCTGGCGCTGCACTGGCTGTACGGCGTGATCGGCAACTTCGGCGTGGCGATCCTGATCCTGACGGTCGGCATCAAGCTGCTGTTCTTCCCGCTCGCCAACAAGTCCTACAAGTCGATGGCGCGGATGCGGAAGCTGCAGCCGGAGATCATGAAGCTGCGCGAGCGTTTCAGCGACGACAAGCAGCGCCTCAACCAGGAGGTCATGGCCCTCTACAAGCGCGAGGGCGCCAACCCGATCAGCGGCTGCCTGCCGGTGATCATCCAGATCCCGGTCTTCTTCGCGCTCTACAAGGTGCTGTTCGTCACCATCGAGATGC
>NZ_JBBDQW010000072.1:237912-248015 GCF_040905785.1 Tistlia sp. | reverse complement strand
GCGGACTCTGACTCCGCTAGTCCTGGTTCGAATCCAGGTCCCCCAGCCAAATCTCGTTCTTCGGGGAAATGCTGCTGTTGCCCGCCCCAGCTCGGGCGGCGACGGCGGCTGTTTGCGCCATCAGATCAAAGGGTTGGCGGAAGGTGGCGATCACCTCACCGTCCTCTAGGAGCAGTTCGAAAGCACAAAGCCCGCATTTCCCATATGAACTTCGCCGCTGGACCTTCTGAGGGCTGATTCTATTATCGGTATCATAGGGTTAGGTCAGATGGAGGGTAGCTCGGATGCGGAACCCGGAGGGTGAATCGGATCGGCAGCCTTTGCGACCCGTTTTCGACCGCCGTTTGAAGCTGGACTTCCACGGATCGCGAGTCACCTCCGGCTCAGACCACAGCCCGCGCCGACATGACCAACGGTCTCGCGCTGATGATACCCAATGACAGGACGAGTGCGTCCGCTACATGGCATGAACGGCAAAAACCGGATTCGGCGACGACCAATCGGCAGGCAATCCCTTGGTATCCGCATGGCCGTCGTTGCAAAACGATGTCGGGTTGCCCGTCGAGCGATTATGAGTCACGATTAACTGTGCTGGAGGGGCCCATATGGGGAATCCCGGCTTACAATGGGCCCGTCGCTTGAACACCTAAGAACAACGTCGATTGCCACCGTGCGGATGGCAAATCCCACGGGACTCACAGGCGTGAGTCCTTACCGAAGGACGAAAGAAATGAGCCTGCGCATCAACGATACTATCCCCGACCTCACGGTCGAGACGGATCAGGGCAGCGTTTCCCTGCATAAGTGGATTGGTGGTGACTGGGCGATCTTGTTCTCACATCCCAAAGACTTTACCCCGGTTTGCACCACTGAGTTCGGCGCGGTGGCGAAACTGTCGGCGGAATGGAAAAAGCGTGGCACCAAGGTGATGGGTATTTCGGTCGACAGCGCCGAGGATCACAAGAGGTGGAAAAAGGACATCGAAGCGGCGGGCGGTGCCAAGCCCGATTTTCCAATCATCGCCGATGAAGACCTCACGGTCGCCAAGGCGTTCGACATGCTGCCGGCCGAAGCGTATCTGTCCGACGGTCGCACGCCCGCCGACAGCGCGACGGTGCGCGCGGTGTTTATCGTCGGGCCGGACAAGAAGCTCAAATTGTCGATGACCTATCCCATGACCGTCGGCCGCAATTTCGCCGAAGTTTTGCGGGCGCTGGATGCCTTGCAGACCTCGGCCAAGAACGCGGTGGCGACTCCGGCTGACTGGAAACCGGGCGACGACATCATCATCCCCACAAGCGTGAGCGATGCCGACGCCAAGGCTAAGTATGGCGACTTTAAAACGGTGCTGCCGTACCTGCGTAAGGCCAAGCTGCCGAATTAGGCCGGCGAGCCGCCGGACCCTTCGGTTACCTGCGCTGGTAATCGCGTGGACCAGATTTGCGAGCGCGGACTAAACAGCGAGACGGCGGCTCTTCGGAGCCGCCGTTTTCGCGTGATCTTGTGGATCAAAAAGCGGCGTTTTGGCGATCCACGTTGAAACCAAGACATCCTGACCGGGTTTCAATTGACGACCGGCGACGGCATGCGCCAATTCAGGAATATCGCCTAAGTTGAGCAGGCGGCGCTTTTCGCGGAAGGGTTGGCGTTCGAACAGCGCCTGTGAACTCCGGGCGAGTTCGAGAATCCGCTCAGCCTCGTCCATGTAGGATTGCTGCTTCCTGATGCCGCTCGATGTCCCGGAGGCAGCGGGTGCTCCTCGCGCCACTGCCCGGTCATCTTGTCGAAGAAGTCCCCGCCAATCTTGCCGTCGAGTTTGTCGATGTACATGGCGTCGACCCGGTCTTGGAGACGGCCATATTCTCAACAATCTTCCGGGACCGAACACGCGACTTTGAACCCGGCATCTAGTTGTGGAAACGCGCCACACGCGCTCATGACCCCAGCGAGAACACGAGAGAAGCCTCGTCAGCCGCCCGATAAGCATTATTGTTGCATTCGGCCGGCGTTCCGATCACGACGCCCTCACGTGATCTCGAACCCGCACATCTGATGCGAGAACCGCGGAAGGGGGCCGGAACTGGCGATCATTGTTGCCGGCGCCTGATCAAGTCCCTGTTCTTGTTTCGTGCATTGTTACTATCAAGCGCCAAGCTCTCGGACAGAGCGCTGAGCGGCAGATCGATGCGGCACCTTAGTCCTTCGGGATTGTAGTCCATTTCTGTATCGGCGCCGAGCCGACCCTTAAGCGAGCGTTCAATGACGGTGCTCCCGAACCCTTTGCGCGTCGGCGGCGACACCGGAGGCCCGCCTCGTTCGGTCCACTCGAGGATCAAATGCTCCTCCCCGCCGTGTGCATCAATGTGCCAGCGGATTTCGAGGCGTCCTTCAGGGGTGCTTAGCGCGCCGTATTTTGCCGCATTGGTCACCAGCTCGTGGAATACAAGTCCAAGCGCAGTCGCGGAATTTGGCGACAGCATTACCTGCGGACCTTGAATGACCAGGGCATCAGTGTCCGAAACCGTATACGGTCGTAGTTCGCTGCGGAGAAGGTCATCCAAATCAGTCGCGTTCCACCCGCCTTCCATTAGCAGCTTGTGCCGCTGCGAAACCGCGGACAGGCGATTCTGAATGTCTCGCTTGAACGCATCCACGGTTGGACTGTGGGACGCGCTGAGCGTGACAAGCGATCTGATCACGGCCATTTCGTTGGTCATTCGGTGGTTGAGCTCTCTCATGAGCAGCTGGCGCTGCTCTTCGGCCTGCCAGCGGCTTGTCACGTCGAAATTCACGCCGATCATCCGTTCCGGCTCGCCGTTTTCATTGCAGTGCACCGCACCCACACCGGCGATCCACCTCTCGCCGTGATCGCTCTGAACGCGAAATTCGTGCTCGTAGTCAACACCTGTTTCGATCGCGCGCGACATCGCGCTGTGCAGATCGGTCAGGTCGTCGGGATGGATCCGGTCGAACACATTGTTTGCCGACAGGTGACCGGTTTCGGGCAACCCCAAGAAGTGTCTTGAAGTTGCGTCCATTTCCTGATCATTTGTCTTTAGGTCCCATTCCCAAATGCCCATGCGACCGCTCTGCAGCGCCGTCCGCATCCGCCGCTCACTTTTTTCCAGCGCCTCGCGTTGCACAGACAGTTTCTGTTCGAGGCACCTGCGCTCGGTCACATCACGAACCACCGCGGTCAGGATCGTGCGGTCGCGCACACGTTGCCGCGATAGTGAGACGTCCAGTGGTATTTCTTCGCCATTCTTGCGCAGCCCAGTGACTTCGAGGCGTTCGCCCATCAGCCGGTGTTCCGTTCCGGTCTCGCTGGCGAACCCCGTAAATTCGGCGCGATGACCATCGCGGAACCGCTCGGGGATCAGAATACCGAGGGACTGGTGCAGAACTTCTTTGGAAGAATACCCGAACATGCGTTCGGCCGCAGGGCTGAAGTGTAATATACGCCCTTGCGCGTCCGTGCTGATTATGCCATCGGCAATGATCGCGAGCAATTCCGCGGCTGTAAGGGCGAATTCCGCATTTCCCTCGGCCATTTGTCACCCCCTGATCTGAGATTCCCCAAGTGGCCCCTCCCCATCGATTGAGTGTGACTCGGCACCGCTCGACGCGCAATGCGCTGGTGCATGGCGTCCGGCCGTGAGCGGTTGTGACCGGCGAAGGGCCAGTGGGCCACGCGAAACGGGCGGATTGCTGGCATTCCGGACGCACTGATCCTGTCGGCGGGTCGGTAGCGTGAGGTCCCGTCGACCATGCCGGTGCTGTCGACGGTCTGAACCGGTCGATGCGGCGCAGGATTTCAGCGAACAGGTCGCGCGGGACCGCGACCTCAGCCATCTGGAAGATGACGTAGCGCCCGTGGCGGACGATCTTCGCGCCGATCTTGACGAGTTTGTCGCGCAGCGACCGCTGCTCAACGGCGTCGGGCAACGCCAAAGTGCGCATGAAGTTGCCAAGGTTGAACCGAAGCTGGCCGAGCATGGCGGTGAACTGCTGTTCCAGAACCTCCTCGCGCACACACTTGCGGCGGCAGGAGGCGGGCTCGCCCCGGCATCTGTCCGCGTAGCCGGTGCAGTGGTAGCGATGGTCATGGCTCCTGTCTCCGTTTTCTGTTTGGCGGTCACTGCACACTCGATTCGGCGCGCGCGTGAACTATCCACTAAACCGTGACCAACATGCCGAGGTGCGCAAGAGCAGCTTCGCTCACCGTCTGGTGTTCTCGCGGACTTCCGACGGCGGAAGAAGCGTTTCGACCACGGCCTATTCAGCGCAACAGCATTTGCCCCAGGAGGCCCAGCATGAAACCTGCAACCGCGCCGAGCGCCGGCGCCCATCTCCGCGCAAGATGCGCCTGCGGGGCTATGTCCTCGAAGGTCAGGTAGAGAATTCCACCAGCTGCAAAAAGCAGCATCGCGCCCAGTGCAACGCTCGTCTCGCGCAGATAGCTGAATCCGAACCATGCCGCGAGCGGTCCGAGCAGCACAATCGCGCAAAATCCGACAAGTATCTGTCCCGAGGTTAGCGCGTCGCGCGCCCGAAGCTCCAGATAGGCGTTGAACCCTTCCGGCAAGTTCTGCAAGGCAATCAACCCGGCCAGCAGCAATCCCGCCTGCAACTCCGCTGCCAGCATTGCGCCAAGCGCAAGCGATTCCGGAACGAAGTCCAACAGCATGGCCATGAGTTGTGCGATGCCGCCGCCCCGCCGCTCGATCATGCGATCAATCAGAAAGAACGCGATCCCTCCCGCGCCGAAGGCGGCCAGCGCCGACCATGCTGACAGATAGCGTTGGCCTTCCGGTACCAGCACCAGCGCAACGGCTGCCATCAGTGCGCCGCCGCCGAAGGCAATGACCCCGTGACGCAGTTCGCGTTCCAGCCACAAGGGACGAATGCGCTCTATTCGAGCCAGAAGTCCGCCCAGCGGTATGAAGGCGCCTGCCAGCGTCGCGTAGAGCATCGCGGTCATCAAGTCGCTCGTGGTGACACTCCCCCCGCACGCAATTGCGATCGCAACTCCGGCCTCTTGAATGGCACCGGCTGGAACGAAGTCTACGCTGCACGGCGTGGGCAAATAAAACAAGGGGATTATCCCCGTGCTTCAGGGGATTACCCCCTTGGCTCCAACCCATCTTGGGCGAATCGATTCGGGTGCGCATTACGCGGCGCGGCGGAGATCGCGAATGTCCTCAAGAACGCGCCGAAACTCCGACTCCGGAGCAATGCACATGGTTTGAGACGTTTTCAGGAACGGCAACCAACCCTTCCGATTTCTGCCTGCCCTGCCGCCCGATTCCGTGCGCCCCTACCCCTCCCCCGCCTCCGTCAGGCGGGCGACCGCGGCGACGAGCTCGGCCTGGAGGAAGGGCTTGGCCAGGCGCGGCAGGTCGGGGATGTCGTCGGCGTCGGCGTAGCCGGAGACGATCAGCACCGGCAGGCCGGGGTGGCGGTGGCGCGCGAGCCGGGCGAGCTCGGCGCCGGAGCGGCCCGGCATCAGGTGGTCGGTGACCAGGAGGTCGACCTCGAGGCCTTGGTCGAACAGCCGGAGGGCCTCCTCGGCCGAGCGCGCCTCGACGACCTCGTAGCCGGCGTCGTCCAGCATGGCCGCGGCGCTTTGGCGCACCAGCGCCTCGTCGTCGACCAGCAGCAGGCGGCCGCGCGCGCGCGGCGCCGGCGCGGCCTGCTCGTCCGCCTCGGCGGCCGGCGCGGCGGCGTCGGCGCGCGGCAGCCACAGCTCGACGTTGGTGCCGAGGCCGGGCCGGCTGGTCAGGGTGAGCGCGCCGCCGAGCTGCGCCATCAGGCCGTGGACCATCGACAGGCCGAGCCCGGTGCCCTTGCCGATGCCCTTGGTCGAGAAGAAGGGCTCGATGGCCCGCGCCAGGGTGGCGGCGTCCATGCCGGCGCCGGTGTCGGCGACCGAGAGGTGGAGGTAGGCGCCGGGGGGCAGCTTCGAGCGGTGCCCGGCGCCGACCTGCTCGGCGCCGGCCGAGATGCGCAGCGTGCCGCCGTCGGCCATGGCGTCGCGCGCGTTCACCGCCAGGTTCAGGATCGCCATCTCGAGCTGGTTGGCGTCGGCCAGGGCGGGCGGCAGGTCCTCGGCGACCTCGACCGCGACCTTGATCTGCGGCCCGGTGGTGCTGGCGACGAGCTCGGCCATGCCGGCGACCAGGCCGGCGAGGTCGACCGGGGCGGCCTGGAGCGGCTGCCGGCGCGCGAAGGCCAGCAGGCGCTGCACCAGGGTCCTGGCGCGGTCCGCCGACTGCAGCGCCGCCGCGACCAGCCGCTCCTCGCGCTCGCCACGGAGGCCGCGGCGCCTCAGCATGTCCAGGCTGCCGATGATCGGCGTCAGCAGGTTGTTGAAGTCGTGAGCGACGCCGCCGGTCAGCTGGCCCATGGCCTCGAGCTTCTGGGTCTGGCGCAGGACCTCCTCGGCGTGGCGCCGCTCGGTGATGTCGAGCGCCTCGGGGACCAGGGCGACGATCGCGCCGTCCTCGCCGCGCAGCGGCCGCATCGTGAAGTCGAACCAGCGCCGGCCGGTCGGCAGTTCGACGAGCAGCTCCCGACGCAAGGTCGCGCCCCGGGCGACCGCCGAGACCGCGGCGCGGACCCGCTCGGACAGTCCCGGCGTGGCGGCGATCCAGGGCGTCTCCCACAACGGCCTGCCGACGACCTCCTCGAGCCGGCAGCCGATGCCCGCGAGCGAGGCGGCGTTGGCGTCCTGGAGCGTGCCGTCGGGGGCGAGCAGGCCCTGGTACTGGTAGCCGCTCTCGAAGATCGCGCGCAGGCGCGCCTCGGAGCGGCGCAGGGCCTCGGCGGCCTCCCGGGCCTTGGTGACGTCGCGGCCGACGCCGGTCAAGCGCCGGCCGCCGGGCTCCGGCGAGAGCGTCCAGGCGATCCAGCGCCAGGAGCCGTCGGCGGCGAGCAGCCGGTCCTCGAAGTGGACCGGCCGGCCGCTCGTGCGCATCGCGCCCAGGGCGGCCTTGACGGCCTCCCGATCGTCCGGGTGGATGAAGGAGTCGTAGCGGCGGGTCAGCAAGGTCTGCTGCTCGTGGCCAAGCACGCGGGTCCAGGAGGGACTGAGACGCAGCAGGCGCCCCTCGTAGTCGGCCACGACCAGCAGGTCCTCGCTGAGTTCCCACAGGCGGTCGCGCTCCGCCGTCCGCTGTTCGACCTTGCGCTCCAGCGAAACGGCAAGGTCGCGCAGCTCGCCCTCCGCCCGCCGCCGCTCGACCGCCGTGCGGGTCCGCTCGCCGACCTCGCGGACGAAGTCGAGCTCCACTTCCGACCACTCTCGGGGAGAGGCGTGGTTGAGATAGAAGAGGGCGACGAAGCCGCCCTGCTCGGTGAGTGGCAGGTTCACCAGGGCCCCGACGCCGATCGCCGCCAGGGCGTCGGCGTTCGCGGCGGTGCGGGGGTCTTTCCCGGCGTCCGCGACGACCACTGTCTCGCCGCGCTTGAGGTCGTCGATGTAGGAGCCGTAGTCCCGGAAGTTGTGCACCCCCGCGACACTGTCGATGCCGGGCGCGTTCCAGTCCCGCTCGATGGCGATCGTCTCGGCGACCGGATCGATCGTGCCGTACCCGGCCCGGCTGACCTCCAGCGCGCGGCCCAGGAGCTCGGCCGCAGCGAAGGAGATGTCCGCCGGGTCGTCGAGGTCCCGGAAGCGGTCGCCGAGCTCGACCAGCAGGGCCTGCCGCCGCTCGTTGGCGCGCAGCGCCTCCTGGGCGAGATAGGTTTCGGTGACGTCGTGGCCCTCGACGAAGATGCCCGTGACCCTGCCGTTCTCTTCGACGATCGGCTCGTATATGAAGTCCAGGAGGCGGCGCTCGGGCGCGGCGTCGCCGGAGCGCCTCAGGCGAATCGGCACGCCGAGGGCTTTGTAGCGCTCGCCCGTCGCGTAGACCCGGTCGAGCAGCTCGAAGAAGCCCTGGCCCTCGACCTCCGGCAGGGCCTCGCGCGGCGTTCGGCCGACCAGCTCCCGGCGGCCGACGAGGCGCGCGTAGGCCGCGTTGACGAACTCGAAGTGGTGCTCAGGCCCCCTGAGGATGGCGATGAAGCCGGGCGCGCCCTCGAACAGCCGCTGCTGTCGCTCGGCGGCGGCGGCGGCCCGCTGCCGCGCGAGCACGTTCGCCGTGGTCTCGCTGCAGACGACGAGCACGCCGCCGACCCCGTTCGGCGCCGCTGCCTCGTCGATCGGGCTGAAGCTGTAGGTCCAGTAGACGTCCTCGCGCCGGCCGTGTCGGGTGATCGGCACCAGCTGGTCCTCGTGCCAGGTCGCGCCCCGACCCGCCCTCACCTGCTCGATCTGGGGACCGATGATGTTCCAGATCTCGTCCCAGACCTCGCGCGCCGGCCGGCCGAGCGAGCCCGGGTGGCGCTCGGGGCCGATCGACTGGCGGTAAGCGTCGTTGTAGAGGCAGGCGCCGTCCTCGCCCCACCAGATGTACATGGGGTGCCCGGTGTTGAGCAGCAGCCGCACCGCGGTCCGCAGCGACTGCGGCCAGGCGGCGGGGGGGCCGAGCGAGGAGCGCGACCAGTCGTGCGCCCGCATCAGGGCGCCCATCTCGCCGCCGCCGTGCAGGAAATCGGCAGCCTCCTGCGGCGCTCCTCGTTCGTCGTGGGTCAAGGCGGCTCCTGTCGTCGTCCCCCGCGGGCTTGTACCGGCGACCCGCTCCTGGTCCAACGCCGGGAGCGGAGGGACGTTTCGCGAGCGGACGGCCTTCCGCCCCTTTCGCGCCGCAGTTGACTACGGGCCGGCGTTGCGAAAAGCTTTCTTAATCGAACGAAGCCGCCGGCAGAGCGGCCTGACCCAACGGGAGGAATCACGTCATGAACAGCTCCACCAGATCCGCCGTGCTGGCGGTTTCGGCGCTCGCCTTCGCGGCGACGCTCGGCCAGGCCGCGCCGGCCGCGGCCCAGGACGAGGTGCCGGTCGGCATCCTGCTGCCGCTTTCCGGCTCGGTCGCGCCGATCGGCATCAACAACCGCCGCGGCCACGAGCTGGCGGTCGAGGAGATCAACGCCGACGGCGGCATCAAGGCGCTGGGCGGCGCCAAGCTGGTGCTGATCGACGGCGACACCCAGGGCAACCCGAACGTCGGCATCTCGGAGGTCGAGAAGCTCGCCCGCCGCGACGTCGTGGCGATCATGGGCGCCTACCAATCGGGCGTGACCTTCCCGACCACCCAGATGGCCGAGCGGCTCGGCGTCCCCTACATCGATCCGGTGGCGATCGCCGATTCGATCACCGAGGGCCGCGGCTTCAAGTACACCTTCAAGATCGCACCCAAGGCTTCCTGGTACGCCCGCGACCAGGTCCGCTTCCTGGTGGAGACCAGCGAGGCGGCCGGCGAGCCGGCGAAGTCGGTGGTGCTGATGCACGAGGACACGCTGTTCGGCACCTCCACCGCCGAGGGCCAGGTCGCCGCGGCCAAGGAATTCGGCCTGGAGGTGCTGGACAGCATCTCCTACCCCAAGGACACCGCG
The DNA here is from genome assembly GCF_040905785.1 of Tistlia sp. Classification (NCBI taxonomy): domain Bacteria; kingdom Pseudomonadati; phylum Pseudomonadota; class Alphaproteobacteria; order Rhodospirillales; family Rhodovibrionaceae; genus Tistlia; species Tistlia sp. The sequence goes on along the minus strand of NZ_JBBDQW010000072.1, from coordinate 238,517 downwards.
GACATCACCTCGACCATCGCGCGGGTCAAGGACCTCGATCCCGACGCCGTCCTGCTGGTCTCCTACATCAACGACGCGGTGCTGATCACCAAGACGATGAAGGAGCTCGACGTCAACATCCCGATCATCGGCACTTCGGCCGGCCACATCGACCCGGCCTACATCGACAACCTGGGCAAGGACGCCGACCTGACCTTCACGGTCGGCGAGTGGAACGCCGACATCGACAAGGCCGGCGTCGCCGAGATCTCGGCGCGCTTCCACGAAAAGTTCGGCGTCGCGATGAACGGCCACGCGGCGGAGACCTACATGGCGACCATGGCGCTGCGCGACGCCCTGGAGCGGGCCGGCACCACGGACCGGGCGGCGCTGCGCGACGCCCTTGCCGAGACCGAGATCTGCGGCGACGCCAACATCCTGCCCTACGACTGCATCCGCTTCGACGAGAGCGGCCAGTCGCCGGACGCGCAGATGGTCGTGCTGCAGATCCTCGACGGCGAGCACAAGACGGTCTGGCCGCCGGCCGTGGCGGCGACCGAAACGGTCTGGCCGGTGCCGGACTGGAGCGCGCGCTGACGCAGACCGGGCGCGCGCCTTTCCGGGCG
>NZ_JBBDQW010000072.1:190546-237902 GCF_040905785.1 Tistlia sp. | reverse complement strand
CCCCCCCCCCCCGCCGCTCCCTCCTTGCCGCCAAGTGCCCTAGGGACCGTCTCAGCCCATGTCCGACGTCTATCTGCAGGCCCTGATCAGCGGGCTGATGATCGGCGGCGTCTATGCCCTCGTCGCCGTCGGCCTCACGCTGATCTTCGGCGTCATGGACATCATCAACTTCGCCCACGGCGAGTTCCTGATGTTCGGCATGTACGCCGCCTACTTCGCCTCGGTGCTGCTCGGCGTCGACCCCTACATGACCGCAGTGCTGGCGCTGCCGCTCTTCTTCGCGCTCGGCTGGGCGGTCCAGGCGACGCTGATCCGGCCGGTCGTCGGCAAGAGCCACGCGATCCAGATCCTGTTGACCCTGGGGCTGTCGCTGCTGATGCAGGCGCTGGCGCAGTACCTCTTCTCGGCCGACTTCCAGAGCCTGAAACTGGACTACGCCGCCGCCACCATGCAGATCGCCGGCACGCGCGTCGGCTGGACCCGGGTCGCCGCCTTCGCCATCTCCATGGGCCTGTGCCTCGCGCTCTGGCTGTTCCTGCAGCGCACCGACACCGGCAAGGCGCTCAGGGCCTGCGCGGAGGAGCACGAGGGCTCGCTGGCCGTCGGCATCGACCTGCGCCGGATGTACAAGATCGCCTTCGGGCTCGGCATCGCCTGCGTCGCCATCGCCGGCATCACCATGACGCCCTTCCTCTACGTGGCGCCGGTGATCGGCCCGAAGTTCACCCTGGTCGCCTTCGTCATCGTCGTGCTCGGCGGCCTCGGCAACATTCCCGGCGCCGTCGCCGGCGCGCTGATCGTCGGCGTGGTCGAGAGCGTCGGCGCGCTGGTCATGCCCTCGCCCTCGCTCAAGGACCTCGCGGTCTACGTGCTGTTCATCCTGGTGCTGCTGTTCCGCCCGCAGGGCCTGTTCGGCAGCAGGGGCGCCTGAGGTGAGCCGCCTGCGGGTCAACCCCTTCTACCTCGTGGTGCTGGCGCTGCTGCTGGGGCTGCCCCTGGTCGCCGAGTCCGAGACAGTCGAGGCGGTGATGCCGCTCGGCCTGACCGGCCCGGCCCTGCTCCACGTCTTCGTGCTGATCTTCTTCTTCGGCTTCATGAGCCAAGCCTGGAACATCGTCGGCGGCTTCGCCGGGCAGCTCTCGATCGGCCACGCCGCCTTCTTCGGCATCGGCGCCTACGTCTCGACGGTCTGCTACGTCCAGTTCGGCCTGTCGCCCTGGTTCGGCATGCTGGTCGCCGCGGCGGTGACGGGCGCCTTCGGCGCCGGCCTCGGCCTGGTCAGCTTCCACTACGGCCTCAGGGGGCCGTTCTTCGCCCTGGTCACCGTGGCCTTCGCCGAGATCACGCGCCTAGTGCTGCTGCACTGGGACTATGTCGGCGCCGCCAACGGCATCCTGCTGCCCTTCTCGCCCGAGCCGACCTTCTGGCAGTTCCAGTTCCGCGACAAGGAGCCCTACTACTACATCGCCCTGGTCATGATGCTCTGCTCGATCGGCCTGGTCGCCTGGATCGCGCGCTCGCGCTTCGGCTACTACCTGCACGCCATCCGCCAGGACGAGGACGCCGCCGAGGCGGTCGGCGTGCCGACCAAGCGCTGCAAGATCCAGGCGATCGCTCTCTCCGCCGCGCTCGCCGGCATGGGCGGCACCTTCTATGCCCAGTACACCCAGTACATCGTGCCCGACGACATGGTCGTGGGCCGCGTCTCGGTCGAGATCCTGCTGGGCGCGGTGATCGGCGGCGCCGGCACCGTGATGGGCCCGATCGTCGGCGCCTTCATCCTGATCCCGGTCGGCGAGGCGACGCGCGTGATCTTCGAGGGCGGTGGCACCGGCGTCTCGCTCTCGGCGCTGATCGCCAGCGATCTGCCGTTTGGCGAGAAGTTCCTGACCTACCTCGACTACCTGGCCGCCGGCGGCGGCGGCGGCCTCGCCATCATCCTCTACGGCGTGCTGCTGATGGCGGTCGTCCTCGGCATGCCGGGCGGCGTGCTGCCGTGGCTCGCCGGCCTGCGCAAGCGGTTCGGCCGGAGCGCGGATCGCCGCGCCGACCGCGGTACCGGCGGGAGCCGTCCATGAGCCTGTTCGAGGCCGAGGGCGTCACCAAGCGCTTCGGCGGCCTGACCGCCGTCTCCGCCGTCGACTTCCGCGTCGAGGCCGGCGAGATCGTCGGCCTGATCGGCCCGAACGGCGCCGGCAAGACGACCTTCTTCAACGTCATCTCCGGCTTCCTGAAGCCGGACGAGGGCGACGTCCGCTTCGAGGGCGCCAGCATCCTCGGCCACAAGCCCTCGGACATCTGCAAGCGCGGCATGACCCGCACCTTCCAGATCGTCAAGCCCTTCGCCGAGATGACCGTCACCGACAACGTCCTGGTCGGTGCCTTCAACCACCGCCGCGACGCCGGCCGCGCCCGCGAGAAGGCCCGCGAGGTCCTGGCCCTGGTCGGGCTCGAGCCGCAGGCCGACAAGCTCGGCAGCGAGCTCACGGTCGGCGGCCGCAAGCGCGTCGAACTGGCCAAGGCCCTGGCGACCGAGCCGAAGCTGATGCTGCTCGACGAGGTCATGGCCGGCCTGACCCCCTCGGAGGTCGCGGGCATGATCGAGGTGCTGGGGCGGGTGCGCGACGCCGGCGTCACCATGGTCATCGTCGAGCACGTCATGCAGGTCATCATGAACCTGTCCGACCGGATCTACGTGCTGCACCACGGGGTGGCGATCTCCGAAGGGACGCCCGAGCAGATCATCGCCGACCCCGAGGTCACCAAGGCCTACCTCGGCGACAGCTTCCTGGCCGAGCCCGGCACCGCCCCGTCCGGGGAGGCGCCACGGCCATGACCATGCTGGCGATCAGCGGCCTGCACAGCGGCTACGGCGACGTGCCGATCCTGCATGGCTTCGACCTGGCGATCGAGGCCGGCATGATCGGCGCAGTGGTCGGCGCCAACGGCGCCGGCAAGACCACGACGATGCGCGCCGTGGCCGGCATCCTGCCGACCTGGCAGGGCGAGATCCGCCTGGCCGGCGAGCGCATCGAGAGGCTGCCGCCGCGCAAGCGGGTCGAGGCCGGGGTGATCCTGGTGCCCGAGGGGCGCAAGCTCTTCCCCTCGATGACGGTCCGCGAGAACCTCGAGCTGGGCTCCCTGCACGCCCGCGCCAAGGCGGCGCGCGCCCGCACGCTGGAGCAAGTCTTCGAGATCTTCCCGCGCCTGCTCGAGCGCGAGGGCCAGCGTGCCGGCACGCTGTCGGGCGGCGAGCAGCAGATGTGCGCGATCGGCCGCGGGCTGATGGGCCTGCCGAGGCTGCTGATGCTGGACGAGCCCTCGCTGGGCCTGGCGCCGATCGTGGTCGAGACGATCTTCGGGGTGGTGCGGCGGATCCGCGACGAGGGTGTCACCGTGCTGATGGTCGAGCAGAACGTCCGCCACGCCCTGGCGCTGTCCGACCGCGCCTGGGTGCTGGAGCAGGGCCGCGTCGAGTTCGAGGGCAAGGGCCGCGAGATGCTCGACGACGACCGCGTGCGCAAGGCCTACCTGGGCATGTGAGGGCGGCGGAGGCCTTCTGTCCGCCCGGTGCCCTGCCTGCGACAGCAGCGGCGGCGGCCGCCCCGGTCGTCCCGTCGCTTCATGGCCCGTCACTTCATGGCCCGTCGCTTCATGGCCCGTCGCTTCATGGCCCGTCGCTTCATGGTGAGCCTGTCGAACCATGCCAGCGCACCGCCTGCGCCACTGCCGCGTCGCCCAGCCTCGCCGCCGGCGCAAGAGGCGCTCCCTGGTTCGACAGGCTCACCATGAAGTGCCCGGAGAGGCCGGCGCCAGCCCACCTCCTCGCTTCATGGTGAGCTTGTCGAACCATGCAAGCGCACCGTCCCTGCGCCACTGCCGCGTCGCCCAGCCTCGCCGCCGGCGCAAGGGTCGCTCCCTGGTTCGACAGGCTCACCATGAAGCGCCCGGAGAGGCCGGCGCCAGCCCACCCCCTCGCTTCATGGTGAGCTTGTCGAACCATGAATGCGCCGTGGCCGAGACCCTCCCCTCGGGTAGCGGCGGCGCCCCCTCACCCGCAGTCGAGCATGATCTTGCCGATGTGCCGACTGCTGTCCATCAGGGCGTGGGCCTTCGCCGCCTCGCGCAGCGGGAAGGTCTCGAAGATCACCGGCCGGACCGCGCCGGCGGCCAGCAGCGGCCAGACCTTCTCCCGCAGCTGCCGGGCGATCGCCGCCTTCTGCTCGACCGTGCGCGGGCGCAGGGTCGAGCCGGTCAGGGTCAGCCGCTTGAGCATCATCGGCAGGAAGTCGAACTCGATGCGGCTCGGCTTCTGGAAGGCGATCTGGACGAGCCGACCCTCGACCGCCAGGGCCTCGACGTCGCGCGGCAGGTAGTCGCCGCCGACCATGTCGAGGATCAGGTCGACGCCGGCCCCGCCGGTCAGCTCCTTGACGACGGCGACGTAGTCCTCCTCGCGGTAGTTGATGGCCCGCTCGGCGCCGAGCGCCTCGCAGGCGCGTGCCTTCTCGGCGTTGCCGACCGTCGTGAAGACGCGCGCGCCGAACTGGCGGGCGAGCTGGATCGCGGTGGTGCCGATGCCACTCGAGCCGCCGTGGACCAGGAGCGTCTCGCCGGCCTTGAGACGGCCGCGCTCGAAGACGTTGGTCCAGACCGTGAAGTAGGTCTCGGGCAGCGCCGCCGCCTCGAGCAGGCTCAGGCCTTCCGGCACGGGCAGGCATTGCGGCCCCGGCGCCGCGCAGTACTCGGCGTAGCCGCCGCCGCCGACCAGGGCGCAGACCCGGTCGCCCGTCTTCAGGTCGGCGACGCCCGCGCCGAGCGCCACGACCTCGCCGGCGATCTCCAGGCCCGGCACCGGCGAGGCGCCCGGCGGCGGGTTGTAGTTGCCCTGGCGCTGCATGACGTCGGGGCGGTTGACGCCGGCCGCCGCGACCTTGACCAGAACCTCCTCCGGCCCCGGCTTCGGCAGCGGTCCGGTCGCCGGAACCAACGCCTCGGGGCCGCCGAAGCTCGGCAGGTCGATGAAGGTCATGGTCTCGGGAAGCGCGCTGGTCATCGGCGGGGTCTCCTCGCTAAGCTGCCGCCGCGCCGACCGGGCCTGGTCGCTGCGCCGGGGTGTTTTCTTGTCTGCGCGTCGGCAGGCTAGTGGGAGAGTCGGGCGATGGCGAGCGTCTATCGGGTGGCGGTGATCGGGCTCGGCGTGATCGGGCGCCGGATGCTAGCCAACATGCCGACCCAGGAACGCCTGCAGGTCGTCGGCGGCTGGGACCTTAGCGCCGAGGCGCGCGCCGCGGCGGTCGCGGACTTTCCGTGGCTGCACGTCGCCGAGAGCGCCGAGGCCCTGATCGGCTCGGCCGACTGCGACCTCGTCTACGTCGGCGTGCCGCCGCGCGCCCATGCCGTCTATGCCCGGGCGGCAGTGGCCGCCGGCAAGGCGGTATTCTGCGAGAAGCCGCTGGGGGTCGACCTGGCCGAGAGCCGCGCGCTCACGGAGCTGGTCGAGGCGAGCGGCCGGCCCCAGGCGGTCAACATGGCCCTGGCCTCGGCGCGCGGCGCCACCGCGATGCGCACGGCGCTGAGGGACGGCAGCCTGGGCGCGCTCGCCGGCGCCGACATCCGGCTGCACTTCGGCCGCTGGCCACGGGGCTGGCAGGACAGCGCGGCCTGGCTGGCGAAGCGCGCCGAGGGCGGCTTCACCCGGGAGGTCGCGACGCACTTCCTCTACCTCGCCGACAGGCTGCTCGGGCCCGGCCGCCTGGTATCCGCCTCGGCAGCCTACCCGCGCGAAGCCGAGGCCGCCGAGACCCACGTCCTGGCGCAGCTTGACTGCGGCGGCCTGCCGGTCAGCCTCGCCGGCTCGGTCGGCGGCGCCGGGCCCGATCTCGTGGAGTTCACGCTCTGGGGCGCGCGCCGGTCGCTGCGGCTCACCGACTTCTACCGGCTGTGGCGCAGCGACGGCGAGGACTGGCAGCCGGCGCTGCCCAAGATCGAGAACCCGGCGCTCGACGCCTACCGCCTGCAGCTCGACGAGCTTGTCAAGCTGCTCGACGGCCGGCCCCACCTGCTGCCCGACTTCCGCACCGCCCTGCGCATCCAGGAACAGGTCGAGCGGATTCTGGCGACGGGCTGAGCGCCGGGCGCCTCAGGCCAGCCCGAGGGCGGCTTCGGCCCAGAGCGCGTCACCCAGGAAGGTCCGGTCCGCGCCGCGCCGCCCGATCAGCTGCACGCCGACCGGCAGGTTCTTCGGCCCGCGTGCCGCCGGCAGGCTCAGGCAGGGTCCCAGCAGCAGCGTCCACATCCGGCTGAACAGCGGATCGCCGGTCGACTCCAGGCCGGCCGGCGCCTCGCCCGGCGCAGCGGGCGCCAGCACCAGGTCGACCTCGCCGAACAGCTGGTCGAACCGCTCACGGCAGCGCTGGGCGACGCCCGCAGCCTGGGCAAGCTCATCGGCCGACACCGCCGCGCCGCGCTCCAGGATCGCCTGCAGCTGCGGGCTGAGCAGCGACCGGTGGGCAGCCCGCTCGGGGGCCAGGGCCGCGGCCGCGCCGGCGCAGAAGATCACGTCCTGCAACGCCGCCAGCCGCTCGAACTCCGCCGGCAGCGACGGTTCGACCACCTCGGCCCCGGCCTGCGCCAGGACCTCGGCCGCGGCCTCGACCGCCTGGCGCGTCTCCAACCGGGCTTCCTGCCACTGCGCGGTGCGGACCAGGGCGATCCGGCGGGGCGCGGCGTCGGCCGCGGGCGGCGGCTCGCCGGCGAGCGCCGCGAACCAGAGGGCGACGTCGGCGACCGTGCGGGCGAAGCAGCCGAGGGAATCCAGATCGACGGCCAGCGGCTTGACCCCCTCGAGCGACAGCCGGCCCTGGCTCGCCTTGAAGCCGACGACGCCGCAGTAGGAGGCCGGCCGGATCACCGAGCCGACGGTCTGGCTGCCGAGCGCCAGCGGCACCATGCCGGCCCCTACCGCCGCCGCCGAGCCGCTCGAGGAGCCGCCCGGCGTGTGGTCGGGATCGCGGGGGTTGCGGGTCTTGCCGGGCCGGAAGGTGGCGAACTCCGTCGTGACCGTCTTGCCCAGGATCACCGCGCCCGCGGCGCGCAGCCGCGCCACGCAGTCGGCATCGCGCTCCGGCCGCCGGCCGGCGTAGATCGGCGAGCCGCAGGCCGTCGGCATGTCGCAGGTGTCGATGATGTCCTTGATGCCGACCGGCACGCCGTGCAGCGGCCCCTTGGCGGGCGCCGCGTCTCGCGCCCGCGCCTCGGCCAGCGCGGCTTCCGGGTCGAGCCACTCCCAGGCCTGGACCGCGGCCTCCCGTTCGGCGATGCGGGCCAGGCAGGAGGCCACCAGCGCCTCGCTGGTCATGCTGCCGTGGCGCAGGCCGGCGGCCATCGCCGTGGCAGTGAGTCGCCAGTGGTCGGTCATGCCGCCTCTTTCCGTCGGTCTTACCGCCCCAGCCCCCCGCATGTCAGAGAAAAGCGTCGCCGCTCCGCGCCTGTCCAGCGGAATCGCCCGGGCCCCTGGCGGCCGTTCGGTGGAATCGGCGATCTCGTGCCGGACGCAGGTCGGTGCTAGCCTTGGCCGATGACCCGCCCTCGCCCCCATCCCGCCGGCCGGCTCCGGACCCTCTGCTGGCTCGCCTGCGTCGCGACTCTGCTCGGTTGCGCGGCACCGCCCGACGGGGCGCCGCTTGAGGCGGTGCCGGCCGACGAAGGCCCGCGCGTGCACGCCGTCGAGGTCGTCAGCAACGGCTGGCACGGCGCGATCGTGGCCGACCGCGCCGAGGTAGCGGCCACCGGGCTGCTGCCAGAGGTCGATGACTTCCCCGAGGCGGCCTTCCTGGAGTTCGGCTGGGGCGACCGCGAGTACTATCCGGCGCGCGAGAAGACGCTCGGCATGACGCTCGAGGCGGCGCTGGTCCCGACGCCCGCGGTGATGCATCTGGCCGGGCTCGCCCGCGCGCCCGCGCCCGAGGATCCGGACAGCGAGATCCTGCGGGTCTTCCTGACGGACGCCGGCTTCCGCCGGCTGGTCGGCGCCATTGCCGACGACTTCGTGCGAGAGCAGGCGCGGGCGGTGCCCGTCGCCCCGGGTCTCTACCCCGACAGCCACTTCTACGAGGCTCGGGGCGAGTTCCACCTGTTCAACACCTGCAACACCTGGGTGGCGCGCAAGCTGCGTGCGGCCGGGCTCGATGTTTCGCCCTCCGGAATCGTCACCGCCGGCGACCTGATGGACCGTCTGGGCAAAACGCTGGCCGAGGCGGGGCGCTCGCAACCGGCTCGGCGCCTGGGCGGGAGCGGAGACCTGTACTCGGCCGGCCAACGAACCCGCAGGCGCGGCCGGGCGTTGTGAGCGGCAGATGCCTGCTGTTCGTCGAGCGACCGGAGGTTCTTCATGAGAAAGGCTTGGGCGCTGATCGCCCTGGTCCTGCTGGCGGCCTGCGCGACCGAGGCGAAGTACCAGACGATGCTGGAATCCTGGGTCGGCGTCGAGGAGCGGCAACTGGTCCAGGCCTGGGGACCGCCCGACAGCGTCTACGAAGGCGAGGACGCCCGCTACCTGACCTGGAACGTCCAGTACCAGAACTACCTGCCAGGCTCGCCGCCGCACTACCGCTCGCGGGTCGTCGGCAACCGGGTCTACACGGTGCCCTACGGCGGGATGCCCGGCCACCTCGTTACCAGCCGCTGCAAGACCACCTTCGCGCTGGTCGAGGGCCGGGTGACCGGTTGGCGCGCCGAAGGCAACGCCTGCCGGCAATAGGCTGCAGGCGGCGGCCTGAGAGGCAGGCCGCTGCCGGAGTCGGGCCGTCCGTCAGCCCCGGCGGGCTAGCCGCTCTTCTTGGCGTCGTCGCGCGACTCCTTCTTCAGCGAGTCGCCGACGCCCTTCGCGCGCTGGTCGGCGTCATGGACCGCCTCCTTCACCTTGCCCTTGGCCTGGTCGGTCTTGCCTTCGCTCTCGGTCCTGCGGTCGCCGGTCACCTTGCCCGCGACTTCCTTGACTTTGCCCTTGGCCTTGTCGGTGGCGCCTGACATCGGGGTTTTCCTCGTTCGATCTGTTGATGTGGCAGATAGGCGGAAAACGTCAGGCAGGGCGCCGGCGTTCCTCGCCCCACACCGGCTCAGGCGCTGACGAGCCTATCCGCCGAGCGGAAAGTGGCAGGTGTAGCGGTGCGCCGGGCCCTCGATGCTGACGCCGGGCGGGTCGAGGCGGCAGCGCTCCCGGGCATAGAGGCAGCGGGTGTGGAACTCGCAGCCGGGCGGGCGGTGCTGCAGGCTGGGCACCTCTCCGCGGATCTCGACCCGGTTCAGCACGGCGTCGGGGTCAGGCTCCGGATTCGCCGAGAGCAGCGCCTCGGTGTAGGGGTGCCGCGGCCGGTGGAAGACCTCCTCGGTCGGACCCTGCTCGACGAAGCGGCCGAGATACATGATCGCCATGCGGTCGGTGACGTGGCGCACGACGTTGAGGTTGTGCGTGATGATCAGGATCGAGAGGCCGAGCTCGCCCTGCAGGCGCGCCAGCAGGTTGAGCACCTCGCCCTGGACCGACACGTCGAGACCGGCCGTCGGCTCGTCGGCGATGATCAGCCGGGGCTCGAGCGCCAGTGCCCGCGCAACGCCGACGCGCCGCGCCTGGCCACCGGAGAGCTGGTGCGGGAAGCGGCCGGCGAAATCCGGCGTCAGACCGACCAGCCCGAGCAGGCGCCGGACCTCGGCGTCGAGGTCGCGGCCGCCGACGCCGTGGATCTTGAACGGCTCGGCCAGCAGCGAGCGCACCGTCAGGCGCGGCGACAGCGAGCCGACGGGATCCTGGAACATCATCGCCATGCGCCGGCGGTAGGGCGCCAGTGCCCGCGCGCCCAGGCCGTCGATGCGCTCGCCCGCGACCGAGATGCTGCCCTCCGCTACCGGCACCAGGCCCATGACCGCGCGCGCCAGGGTCGACTTGCCGGAGCCGGACTCGCCGACCAGGCCCAGGGTCTCGCCCTCCTCGATCGCCAGCGAGACGTCGCAGACTGCGTCGATGAAGGGATCGGCGACCCCGGTCAGGCGCGCCTTCAGCGGGCCGAGCGTGCGGAAGCGCACGCGCAGGGACTCGATCTCGAGCAGGGCGCTCACGGCAGCGCCTCACCGTCGCGGCGCGCGGGGTCGCACAGGTGACAGGCCGCCTGGTGGCCGCGCTCCAGCGCGAAAGGCGGCGGCTTGATCGTGTCGCAGGGCTCGAAGCGCTCGGGGCAGCGCCCCTTGAAGATGCAGCCGGCCGGCGGCTCGCGCAGGTCGGGCAGCTCGCCCGGGATCGTCGGCAGCGTGCGGGTCGCCTCCTTGATCCGGCCGGGATCGCAGGCCAGCAGCGCCCGGGTGTAGGGATGCGAGGGGCGGTGGAAGATCTCCCGCACCGGCCCGCTCTCGACGACCTCGCCGGCGTACATGACGACGACGTCGTCGCACAGCTCGGCGACCGTGCCGAGATGATGCGAGACGAACAGCACCGCGCAGCCGATATCCTGCTGCAGACGCTTGAGCAGGTGGACGATCTGCACCTCGAGGGTCGCGTCGAGCGCCGTGGTCGGCTCGTCGGCGAGCAGCAGCGCCGGCTCGACCAGCAGGGCCATGGCGATGCAGATGCGCTGGCGCATGCCGCCGGAGAAGTGGTGCGGGTAGGCCGACAGGCGGCTCTCGGCGTCGGGAATGCCGACGCGCTCCAGCATCTCGACCGCCTGACGCCGCCGCTCCGCCTTCGAGCGGCCGCTGCGATACTGGATGTCGGTCATCAGCCGGCCGATGGTCTGCACCGGGTTGAGCGCGGTCATGGGGTCCTGGAAGATCATCGAGAGCCGCTGGCCGCGGATCGCCCTCAGCTCGCGCTCCGACAGGCCGAGCAGGTCCCGGCCCTCGAACAGCAGCGTGCCGCCGGTGATCTCGGCGTTGCCGGCGAGCAGGCCGATGATCGAGTAGACCAGCGAGGACTTGCCGCAGCCGCTCTCGCCGACGACCCCGACGATACGGCCCCTGGGCACCGTCAGCGAGACGTCTCGCAGGGCGTGGATGCGGCCGCGCGGGCTGCCGAAGTCGAGCGAGAGATCGCGCACCTCGAGCACGTTGGCACCGACCTCGCCGCTCACAGGTCGCGCCTCAGCTTGGGATCGAAGATGTCGCGCAGCGCCTCGCCCAGGAAGGTGAAACCGAGCGTCACCACGACGATCGGGACACCGCCCGCGATCACCGGCCAGGGCGAGTTGCGGATGTAGCTGTAGCCGTCGTTGAGGATCGTGCCCCAGCTCGGCGTCGGCGGCCGCACGCCCATGCCCAGGAACGACAGGCCGGCCTCGACCGCGATCACCAGCGGCACGTCCATGGAAGCCAGGATCAGCAGCGGCCCGACGACGTTCGGCAGCAGGTGGACGCCGAGGATGCGCAAGGGGCCGGCGCCCATGGCGCGCTCGGCCAGGATGAACTCGTTGTGTTTCAGCGCCTGGGTCTGGGTGCGTACGATGCGCGCGTAGATCGGCACCGAGGAGATCGTGACCACCAGGATGACGGTGTAGAGGCTCGGCCCGAGCAGCGTGACCAGGGCCAGAGCGAAGATGATCACCGGGAAGGAGCGCACGGCGTCGAACAGCAGCAGCAGGAGGTTGTCGAGCCACTGCGGCCCGTAGCCGGCGACCAGGCCGAGCGCGATGCCGAGGCTGAGCGCGGCGGCGATGGTCGCGGCGGCGACCTGGAGCGCGACCCGGCCGCCGGCGATGACCCGCGAGAGGATGTCGCGGCCCAGTTGGTCGGTGCCGAACCAGTGCTCCCAGGAGGGCGCGGCCAAGCGGGGCCCGGCATAGATCTGCAGCGGGTCGTAGGGCATGATCCAGTCGGCCAGCAGCGCCGAGAGCACGACCAGCAGGACCAGCGTCAGGCCGAGCATGCCCATGGGGTTGCGCCAGAGCTGGCCCAGGTACTGCGCCAGGGCGCTCTCGCCGAGGCGCCGGCGGGCCGGCACGGCCGCCCCCTCCATCACAGCTGCTCCCGGGCGCGGGGGTCGAGCAGGGCGTTGACCAGGTCGGAGACCAGGGTTGCCAGCACGAACAGCACCGTCGTCACCAGGACGCAGCCGAGCACGATCGGGTAGTTGCGCGAGTCGACCGCGTTGACGATCAGCGCGCCGACCCCGGGGCGCGCGAAGATGACCTCGGCGAAGACCGAGGCCGAGACCAGGTAGGCGACGCCGACGCCAAGCAGGGTGACGGTCGGCAGGATCGCGATCGGCAGGGCGTAGCCGAAGACGATGCGCCGTTCGGTCAGGCCGAAGGCCCGGGCCATCTTGACGTGGGTCTCGCCCAGGACCTCGAGCATCGAGGCCCGCACGACCCGGGCGATGTAGCCGACCCAGGAGACGCCGACCGTGAAGGCCGGCAGGATCAGGTGCTCGAGGCGGTTGCCGAGGCCCGCCTCACCGGCGCCGATCGCGGGCAGCCACTTCAGCGCCACCGCGAAGATCAGCAGCGCGTAGAGCGCCATCACGAAGGCCGGGATCGAGATGACGCTGACCGACAGCACGCCGGCGACCTTGTCGAGCAGGCTGTTGCGCCGGATCGCCGAGAAGCAGCCGAGCGGGATGCCGATCGCCGAGGCCCAGAGGATCGAGACGCTGATCAGGGTCAGGGTGAAGGGCAGCTGGTCGAAGACGATGTCGGCGACCGAGCGGTTGGTGAAGACGTCGGTGCCGAGGTCGCCCTGCAGCAGGTGCCAGAAGAAGGTGGCCATCTGCACGTGGAAGGGCTGATCGAGGCCCATCTTGATCCGGAAGGCCTCGATCAGCTCCGGGGTCGCGCGCGGCCCCAGGATCATCACGGCCGGGTCGCCCGGCACCAGGTGCAGCATCACGTTCAGCAGCGTGACAGCGATCACGATCACGAGGATCGAGAGGATCAGCCGCCGCGCGAAGTAGATCCACACCGGGTCCGGGCCCCCTGCCGCCTCCGGCCCGGCTCAGGCCGGCTCGAAGTGCCGGTAGAGCGGCCGGCCGTCGGGCCGCTCGGCCGGCTGCACCACGCTCTGTCGGTGCATGATCGGGGTGCCCTCGTGAGTGAGGAAGCGGTAGGCGCCGCTCTCCTCCATCAGGTCCTGCATCTTGCGATACATGGCGCCGCGCTCCGCCTCGTCGGTCACGCCCACCGCCTCGGCGTGCAGGCGGTCGAACTCCTCGCTGCAGAAGCGCTCCCAGTTCCACACGCCGACCTGCTCGCAGGTGAACCACTCGGTCGCGTAGTAGGGATCCGGGACCATCGAGAAGCGATTGATGATCAGCTGCATGTTCTTCCAGCGGTCGCCCTCGCTCTCCATGCCGAGCGTCCAGAAGGAGCCGGAATCCTGCACGTTGATCTGGATGTCGAGGCCGACCTGGGCGAGCTGGGCCTGGATCACCTCGGCCACGGTCTTCCAGGTCGAGGCGTTGAGCGTGTCGAGGGTCAGGCGGGTGCCCTCGGCGCCGGCCTTCTTCAGCAGCTCGCGCGCTCGGTCGGGGTCGCCCTCGGGCGGGATCTGGGACTGCTCGCGGTGCCCGATCAGGCCCGGCGCGATGATCCCGGTCGAGGGCTTCGCCTGACCGAAGTAGGCGGCGTCGAGAACCTGCGGCACGTTGACCGCCCACTGGATCGCCTGGCGCAGGTCCGGGTTGGCCAGGGCCGGGTTGTCCAGGTTCATGCCGAGCCAGACGTAATACAGCGAGGGGTACTCGTCGATCGCCGTGTCGGCCGGCATCCGGTCCTTGTACTGGTCGAGCGAGGCGAGGCTGATCTGGGTGTAGTCGATGTCGCCGGCCTCGTAGGCGATCTCCGCCGTGTTGTCGTCGTCCATCGGGATGATGCGGATCTCGTCGAAGCCCGGGGCCGGCCCGGCCCACTCGGGGTTGCGGGTCAGCTTGACGTACTGGTCGGGCTTCCACTCCTCGAGCACGTAGGGGCCCGAGAAACAGGGCGGCTCCATGCCGAAGCTGCTGCCGTCGCCGGTCTTCTCCATCACCGCCTTCTTGGAGACGATGTGGCCGGCGCCGTAGGGCAGCGTGATGTTCCAGAGCGGCTGGAACGGCTCCTTGAGCACGATGACGCCGCTGTAGGTGTCGGTGACCTCGACGTGGTCGAGCGGCCCCCAGTCGCCCTTGATCGGCGAGTCGTGCTCGATCACGCGCTCGAAGGAGAACTTGACGTCCTCGGCGGTCATCTCGCCGTAGCCGCCGGTGAACTGGATACCGGGGCGGAGCTTGAAGCGGATGTGGGTCTCGTCGACCTGCTCGATCTCCTCGGCCGCCTCGAGCTCCCAGCCCCACTCGCGGCCGGGCTTGTAGCGGACCAGCTTGGAGTAGATGCAGTTCATCACGTCGACGTTGTAGGCGTTCTGGTAGAAGCCCGGATCGAGGGCGTCGAGGTCGGCATAGGCGCGGGCCCTCAGGACCGTGCCGCTCTGTGCCCAGATCGCGCCAGTGATCGGCAGGGTCGCCGTGACGACGCCCGCCGTCGCGCCGGCCTTGAGCAGGCTGCGCCGGCTGAGCGCGCCGAAATGATTCTGCTGCTGCTTGCTGGTCATTGCTCTCGCCTCCTTGTCTGGCCGCCGCTGCTGGAATCGCGACTGCTCTCTTGCTTGTCCCGCACCATTAGACGGGATCGCCAACCTTCGGTGCAACTTCGCACCCCTGCGCGACTTGGCGCGAATTCCGCGTCTGTGAGCGCAGGGGTGTCAAACTAACTTGCGCGGGATGCGCTCGCTCCAGCGCTGCTCGTGGGCCAGCGTCTCGCCCTCCCAGGCCCGCAGGCGCGCCTCGATCACGAAGTGGTCGCGCTCGCAGGCGAGGCGGGTCTCGGTGACCGAGCGCACGCTCCAGTCGCCGCGGCTCAGGGCGTGCTCCGAGCGGACCTCGCCGAAGGCGCTGGCCGGGTCGTCGCCGGCGAAACCGTAGCGCTCCCAGGTCTGGTCCTTGATCGTAAGGTCGTTGTCGACGATACGGAAGGTCCCGCCGCCTTCGGCGAGCTCCAGGGTCGTGGTCCCGGCGGCGTGGTCCTGCACGACCCGCCAGTAGACCTCGGGCTCTGCGATCCGCTCGCGGACCTGGGCCGGCGAACCTTCCGGCTCAGCGAAGCGCGGCACCACCTCGCCCTCGGGCGCCCTGCGCACCGGCAGCTCCAGCGCGGTGCCGGACAACTCGACGCTCAGGGTGACCGGCTCGGGCGACGGCCAGGCGAGCGGGAAATAGCTGCTGGAGATCGCCAGCCGCAGGCGGTGTCCGGCCTCGAAGCGCTGCGCGACGTGCTTGAAGTTCACCACCACCGTATAGCGCCGGCCGGGCTCGAGCGGCTCGGGCTGCTCGTGGCCGTCCCGGTGGGTCAGGTTGAGCAGGCCGTAGCTGACCCGTGTCGCCTGGCCGTCGGACGCGACGTCGACCAGACGCGCCGCGACCATCGCGACCGGCCGGTCGGCGGCGACCGAAAGCTCCAGCCTGGCGTCGCCGGCGATGTCGAGCGGCCGCTCCAGCGGCGCCGTCTCGAAGACCAGGCTGCCGGCGTCGTCGGCGCGCTGGTCGACCGGCTGGTCGCCCGGCACGGCATAGGAGCACCACTTGCCCGCCGCCAGGCCGACGCCGAGCGGCGAGCGGATGGTGCGCAGCGTCTCGCCGGCTTCGGGCATCGCCTCCGCCAGGCCGCCGGCCGCGCTCGGCCGGAAGTGCCGGCGCTCGACGTTGGGCGAGGGCCAGGAGGGCTCGGCGATCCATTCGCCGGCGCGGCTCTCGTAGGCGCTCCTGGGCTCGGCGGCGTGCTGCAGGAAGAGCCGCAGCTGCGGCTCCTCCATGATCCCGGTGGCCGCGCCCTTCAGCCAGTGGTCCCACCAGCGCAGGGCCTCCTGCAGGAAGCCGATTGCCGGACCCGGCCGGCCGAGGTGCGGGTACTTGTGCGCCCAGGGGCCGACCAGGCCGAGGCGCGGCACCTCGAGATGCTCCATCAGCCGGAAGACCGACCGGCAGTAGCCGTCGGCCCAGCCACTGACGGCGAAGACCGGCACCTGGATGCGGCCGTAGTCCTCGCAGATCGAGCCGTGCTTCCAGTAGGCGTCGCGCGTCTGGTGCTCCAGCCAGGTCTTGAGCCACAGCCCGCTGCGCGCGAGGCGTAGCTTCCACAGCTCGCGCCAGGCCTCGCCGCGGTGGCGCGGGTCGGGCGGGAGCGTGTTGTAGCCGAGCATCACCGAAGCCCAGGACAGGTTGTCGATCAGGTGGCAGCCGCCCATGAAATGGATGTCGTCGGCATAGCGGTCGTCTGTCGAGCAGAGCGTGATCACCGCCTTCAGCGCCGGCGGCTGCAGCGCCGCGATCTGCAGGCCGTTGAAGCCGCCCCAGGAGATGCCGATCATGCCGACCGAGCCGTCGCACCAGGGCTGCGCCGCGATCCAGGCGATCGCCTCGACGCCGTCCTGCAGCTCCTGGGCGGTGTATTCGTCGCTCAGCACGCCGTCGGACTCGCCGGAGCCGCGCAGGTCGAGGCGTACCACCGCGTAGCCGTGGCCGGCGGTGTAAGGATGGCTGACCGAATCGCGCGCCATCGTGCCGTCGTTCTTGCGGTAGGGGATGTACTCCAGGATCGCCGGCACCGGCTGTGCTTCGGCGTCCTCCGGCAGCCAGATCCGGGCCGCCAGGCGGCAGCCGTCGGACAGTGGGACCTCGACGTGCTCCAGCTCCCGCACCGCCCTGGGAAACGTGCTGACCGTCTTCATGGCCCCTGCCCTTTCTGCTCTGCTGCCCCGATGGCCCGAAGGGGACGCGGAGCTTCTGCCGACATCAGAGGCGAGCGGCGAGGCCGCTGGCAATTGCGCGAAGCTTCGCGACTTGACACGGATCGGGCGTCGGTATGCGGTAGGGCGATGAGCGACCGCCCCTCCCCCGATCCCTTTCCGGCCAACCTCGGCCAGCTCTGCAGCTACCATCCCTCGATCGCCGAGGCCTGCCGCAAGCTCGGCTTCAACCGCCAGCAGTTCAACAAGTACCTCGGCGGCACGTCGCGCCCGTCGCGCCACAACATGCGGCGGATCTGCGATTTCTTCGGCGTCACCGAGTCGGAGATGCTGCTCGAGCCCGAGCGCTTCGCCGAGCTGGTCTCGCTGCGCCGCCGGCCGCTCGAGAACGGCCCCCTGCGCGAGCCCTTGCGCCACCTCGAGGCGCTCTACCGCGAGAGCGGCTCCCTGGACCGCTACCACGGGTTCTACTACCGCTACTTCTATTCCTTCGGCTATCCCGGCCAGATCATCAAGTCGCTGGTCCAGATCTTCGGCCATCAGGGCCTGACCTACTGGAAGAACATCGAGGTCACCCGCTCGCGCGACGGCCACAGCGACGTCTCGAAGTACCTGGGCGCGGCCTTGCTGCTTGCCGAGCGCATCCTGGTGATCGAGTACGAGACGATGCTGCGCAACTCGGTCACCCAGGTCATGCTCTTCCCCTCCTACAGCAGCCGCATCGACCAGCTGATCGGCGTGCAGACCGGAGGCCCGGTGCGCCGCGGCCGCAAGCCGGCGGCCTCGCGGGTGCTGCTCGAGTTCATCGGCCGCGAGGTCGACCTGCGCCGCGCCCTGGCCGGCGCCGACATCTTCGAGGAGTCGGAGATCGAGCCGCGCATCCGCGCGCTGATCGGCAATGCCATCCCCGAGGGCGACTACGTTCTGGAGGTCGACGAGGTCTGAGCGCCGCCTCCGGCTAGCGGCCGAGCAGGTAGTCGTCGGGCAGGCCGAGACGACGGCAGGCCTGGACCGCCGGGTGGCTGCGCAGCAGCAGGCGGTCGGCCGTGCGCGCCGCGACCCGCACCGTCAGGCGCTGCCAGGCGGCCAGGCCGTGCTGGGGACCCAGCTCCAGGGTCTGCCGGATCGGCGCCGGGACGAGGTCGACGGCAGCGCGAATCAGCAGCGGCTGGAAGGCGCGCAGGCCGCGCGGCAGCACCGGCGTGCGGGCGACGGTGTCGAGGAACTCGAAGACAATGGGCGAGGCGGAGAGCGTGCTGGCGGTGCGGGCGAAGAGCGCCTCGCTCTCAGCCTCGCTGCGCGGCGCCTCGGTGGCGCCGTAGAGCCTGGCGGCCACCGCGGCCTCGGCGTAGGCACGGTCGCGCTGCGCCGGCTCGAGGTGCCGGACATAGCGGTGATAGGCCTGCAGGAAGCCGTAGGAGGCCGTCGCCTGCACCCAGCCGAGCAACTCCGGCTCGCTGGCTCGGTAGACGCGGCCATCGGGCGCCTTGCCGCGGACCCGCTCGTGGATCCGCCGGATTCCGGCGATCATCGTCTCGGCGTTGCTGTGAGGGCCATAGACCGTGATCATGGCCGCCAGACCGGTGCGCTTCAGGCGCCCCAGGGGGTCGCTGCGGAAGCTGCTCTGGTCCCAGATCGCCGTACGGACCCGGGGCTCGGCGAGCTCCAGGATCACGGCCGCGACACCACCGATCATCAGCGAGACGGGATTTCGGAAGATCTGCCAGCTGACCGAGTCGGGTCGGGTCAGTGCCGGCTCGCCGTAGGGCTCGGTGAAGTCGACCGGGGGCTCGCCGTCCGGTCTCAGCAGGTCGGCCGCCACGCGCTCCACCCGCTCGTGGAGGCCGGCCGGCAACGGCAGCGGCGTGGCGCCGCGGCGCGCAACCGCCCTGCTGCCCCCCGCCTCCGCCTGCTCGCCGATGACCATGCTCGTTCTCCCGGCCCGAGCGGTCCGCTGGCCCTGCGCCAAGCCACTCTGGCCGGCGCTTCTGTCACGGACCGCTCCTGAGTAGCCAATGTGGAGGACGATTGTGGCCGCGGCGTGCCCAAGTGCGGGCAAGCCTGGAGCGGGGAGCTTCGGTCCCCTCGCCCGAGGCTTCAGACGTCCAGGAAGGTCCGCAACTGCCTGCTGCGCGTCGGATGCTTGAGCTTCCTCAGCGCCTTGGCCTCGATCTGGCGGATGCGCTCGCGGGTCACGGAGAACTGCTTGCCGACCTCCTCGAGGGTGTGGTCGGCGTTCATACCGATGCCGAAGCGCATCCTCAGCACGCGCTCCTCGCGCGGGGTCAGGCTGGCGAGGATGCGTGTCGTGCTCTCGCGCAGGCCGGACGAGATGGCGGCGTCGAGCGGCGCCACGGCATTCTCGTCGCGGATGAAGTCGCCGAGGGTGGCGTCGCTGTCCTCCTGCCCGATCGGCGAGTCGAGCGAGACCGGCTCGCGCGCTATCTTGGTGATCTTCTGGACCTTGTCGACCGACATGCCCATACGCTCGGCCAGCTCCTGATGGCTCGGCTCGCGGCCGAGCTCGTGGAGCAGCTGGTGGCTGGTGCGGAGCATCTTGTTGACGCTCTCGGTCATGTGGACGGGGACGCGGATTGTACGCGCCTGGTCCGCGATCGAGCGGGTGATCGCCTGGCGCACCCACCAGGTCGCATAGGTCGAGAACTTGAATCCCCGGCGGTACTCGAACTTGTCGACCGCCTTCATCAGGCCGATGTTGCCCTCCTGGATCAGGTCCAGGAACTGCAGGCCGCGGTTCCGGTACTTCTTGCAGATCGAGATGACCAGACGCAGGTTCGCCTCGACCATCTCGGACTTGGCCCGTTCGGCTTCGCGCTCGCCCCGGCGGACGGTGGTGACGACACGGCGGAACTCGCTGATCGGCAGGCCGGTGTCCTCTGCGATCTGGATGATCTGGGCGCGCAGCTCCTGGACGGCGGCCTTTTCCTTCGCGGCGAAGGCGGCCCACCCCGGCTGCGAGAGGCGCGCGACCTTCGACAGCCAGCGCGGATCGAGCTCACGGCCCTGGTGCCGCTTCAGGAAGTCCTCGCGCTGCACCCCGTGGGCCTCGGCAAGGCGCATCAGGCGACCCTCGAGGCTCGTGAGGCGCCGGCTGTGCTGATAGAGTTGGTCGAGCAGCTGCGTGACGCGCGCGTTGCTGAAGTGGACGCCCTGCAGAATGCCGACGACCTTGCTGCGGTACTCGCTGTTGAGCGCCTCGATTTCCTCGGGCACCTTCTCGCCGCGCTCGATGTGGCCGAGACGCGCGCTCTGCACCTCGACCAGCGCCGCGTAGGCGGCGGCGATCCGGTCGAAGGTCTCCAGGACTTCGGGCAGCACCTGCTGCTCGCGCGCCGCGATCGAGAGGACCTCCTCGTCCTCCTCCTCTTCGTCGCCCTCGTCGCTGCCGGCCTGGGCAGCCGGCTTGTCGGTGCCCTTGGCGGTCGACTCGGCGGCGCCGGCGTCGGTGCCCTTCGCCGGCCCGTCGCTGTCGGCCATCGTCGCCTCGAGGTCGATGATGTCGCGCAGCATGATGCGGCCCTCGAGCAGGGCCTCGCGCCAGGCCAGCAGCGCCTGGATCGTGAGCGGGCTCTCGCACAGGCCGCCGATCATCTGCTCGCGCGCCGCCTCGATGCGCTTGGCGATGGCGATCTCGCCCTCGCGCGACAGCAGGGGCACCGCGCCCATCTGGCGCAGGTACAGGCGGACGGGATCGTCGCTGCGTCCCGCGTCGTCGCTGATGTTGCCGGCTTCCGGTGCCGCGGCGGTCTCGCTCGGTTCGAGATCGACCTCGGCGGCCTCCTCGGCCTCCTCCGCCTCCACCGCCTCGACGCCCATGCCCGAGAGCATCGACATGACGTTCTCGATCTGCTCCGGGGAGACGCGCTCCGGCGGCAGCGCACGGTTCAGCTCGTCGTAGGTGACGTAGCCCCGCTCCTGCCCGCGCGCAACGAGCTTCCGGATCTCGGTCTGGACGGCGTCGCGGGAGGAGTCGTGCTCGTCGCCCCGGCCATCTTCGAGTTCCGCAACCTGGGCGGCTTGCTTCATGGGTCGTCCTCGTTTCCCGGCGCGATCTGCTCCTTTCGGAGGGGCGGACCGACGGCCACTTTGCAGTTTCATGTCCGACGGCCCCCGCGCCAACGGGCGATCGTCGCCGACAAAAGGAGAGGCCGGGCGAGTCCCGGCATTGCCGCTTGGCGCAGGGTGAGCATCCTACGTGGCTCCCCAAGGCAGAGTCATCAAGCCCCTCGCGTATGGTGACTCCGCGGCCAGCGTCGGAAAAACATGGTCCGCCGCCGCAGCCACCCTCCTGACCGGATCATCCGCGGAGAACGCTACGCCGAGGACGGGCGAACTTAGCCGGGAAGCGAGGAAATTGCGATGCCGAAGTGATTTGGCGCCGCGGCGCGGCTGACGAGGAAGTTCGATCCGCCTCCGGTCGATCCCCGAAACGGCCCCCCTTGCGGGAGGTCCGGGCGCCCGCGGCGAAGCTACGGGACGGCCACGGCACCCCGGCGCCGGCTGGATCAGGCCTGCCGCCTGGCCGCGCCGAGGCGTTGCAGGGCATTGGTCTTCTCGAGCAGAGGCCGCCACCAGGCCTCGTTCGCCAGATACCATTCGACCGTGGCGCGCAGGCCGGCGGCGAAGTCGTGGCGCGCCTGCCAGCCGAGCTGCTCGCGGATCTTGGTCGCGTCGATAGCGTAGCGGGCATCGTGGCCCGGCCGATCCTCGACGAAGCGGATCAGCTCCCGCCTCGGCCCGGCCGGCAACGGCGGCGCCAGCTCGTCGAGCAGGTCGCAGAGGCCGTGGACGACCTCGAGGTTGCGGCGCTCCGAGCCGCCGCCGATGTTGTAGGTCTCGCCGACGCGACCGCCCCTGAGCACGGCCACCAGGGCCTCGACGTGATCCTCGACGAACAGCCAGTCGCGGACGTTCTCGCCTGTTCCGTAGACCGGCAGCTCCTGGCCGTGCAGCGCCCTCAGGCACATCAGCGGAATCAGCTTCTCGGGAAACTGGTAGGGCCCGTAGTTGTTCGAGCAGTTCGTGACCAGGACCGGCAGGCCGTAGGTGCGCCCCCAGGCGCGCACCAGATGGTCCGAGGCCGCCTTGGTCGCCGAATAGGGCGAGGAGGGATCGTAGGCCGTGGTCTCGGTGAAAAGGCCCTCCGGCCCCAGCGAGCCGTACACCTCGTCGGTCGAGATGTGCAGGAAGCGGAACGCCTCCCGCTCGTCGCCCTCGAGGGCCGCCCAGTAGCGGCGAGCCTCCTCCAGCAGCACGAAGGTGCCCTGGACGTTCGTGCGCACGAAGTCGTCGGCGGCGTCGATCGAGCGGTCGACGTGGGATTCCGCAGCCAGGTTCATGATCGCGGAGGGACGGCACTCCTCAATCAGGCGGCGCACCGTTGCGCGATCGGCGATGTCGCCCCGGACCAGGCGATAGCGCGGGTCTTCCTCGATCGAGGCCAGCGTGCCGAGGTCGGCGGCGTAGGTCAGCTTGTCGAAGTTGACGACCTGGCGGCCCGCCTGCGCGACCAGGTGCCGGCAGACGGCCGAACCGATGAAGCCGGCGCCGCCGGTTACGATGATCGTCATTGCGAGGGCACTCCGGGCGGTCGCGGCGCTGCGCCGGATCCGCGGGGCGCGAGGCGCAGCGCACAGCCGGTGCAGGATGCCGGGAACGTGGTCGAAGCGACCGGCGCTGTCAACAGGGATGGGGCCGCTGCGCGAGCCTGCGCCTAAGGTTGCAGGGCCTCCTGCCGGGCCGTGACCCGCTCGAGCGTCTCGGGGGTCAGCCCCTCGGTGAAGAGCTCATAGACGTTGCGCATCGCGACCTCGACGATGAACGAGCGGCTCCGCCGGATCGCCGCCGCGGCATCCGGCGACTGGATCTCTTCCAGGCGGAGATGGACGAGCTCCGCCATGTAGGGCTCGAGCGCCGCTCTCGACCGGTTGAAGAAGGAATCCGCGAGGAAGATGGCTGGCTCGGCGAAGTCGGTTCCGGGCGGCCCCCTGCCGCGCGCCACGCGCGGAACGGAATCGGAGGGAAAGACGACATCCAGCTCGACGCCGGGTCGTTCCGCCTCGAACTCCGTGACCGTGACGCGCTTGCTGAGGCCCAGCATCAGCGCGAGATCGGTCTGCGCCTGCGAGTCGATGGGGACGATGTCGGCGGGGTCGAAGAGCCCGGGCTTCAGGTGCTCGAGAATGCGCTCGACCATCGTCAGGCTATGGCGCCACTTCCAGTGGGTGTCGGTGCGAAAGTAGATGGGCTCCGGGCTGCGCCCCGCCTCTGCCTTCAACTCGGCATAGAGGTCGATGAGCGCAAGGCTCTCGATCGCGGCGAGGCCCGCGCGCACCGCCTCGTTCTTCCGGTCGACGCAGGCGTAGCGCTGGAGCTGGCCGGGCGTCAGCTTGTCGCGGTAGACCATCGCCTTGTCCGGGACGATCACGAGCAGCAGTTCGCCGCCCTTGCTTCTGAAGTAGTCGGCCCAGACGCGCGCGTTGGCGACGAGCTGCTCCGCCGGCGCGATCTTCTCCGTGCAGCCCCGGTCGATCTCCTGGTCGTAGAACAGGAAACCCTCCTCGCCGACGAGGACCCGCGGGCTGGTGCTCTCGCCGAAGAGGTGGAGCGACACCAGCGCCCTGGCGTGCAGGGCCCACTCCCGGAAGGCCAGCTGGTCCTGAAGGAAGGTGCCCCAGGTGCCGTCGAGGTAGTTGGGCTCCAGCACATCCTCGGATTGGAGCGGCGGCGCCTCGGCGAGGGGCCGGTTCTCGACCTCCGCCGGCGGGACCCCCGCCAGACGCGCGGCCAGCGGCAGCGACAGCAGGCCGACGAAGGCAGCCGAAACCAGGAGGCCGCCCAGGACACGCTTCAGATTGCGGCGGGCCATCGGGCCCTCCCTCAGAACTGATAGTACAGGAAGGGACTGAACGTCTGGACCATGGCGTAAATCAGCACGAACGGCAGCAATCCGAAGACGAGAAGGCCTCGCGCCAGCGTCGCGGTCCTGCCGCTCGCCTCTTGGAGCCACAGGCCGGTGACGAAGCCCCCCGGCAGCAGGACCGACGCCGCGCCCAGCGCCAGCATCGCGAGGACCTGGTTGGTCAGCACCGCCGCGACGTTGGGCGAGAGGCTCCAGCCCGAGAAGGCGAAGAGGCTATCGTAGATCGTTTCCGCCTGTTCCATGCTGTTGGCCCGGAAGAGAATCCATCCCAGGATCACCAGCAGCAGGGTCGCCGGGCGCCGGAGCCCGGCGAGGCGCTCGGGCGCCAGGACGCGCAGGCCGGTGACCCGCTCGGCGATCAGCAACGCGCCGTGGTAGGCGCCCCAGAGCACGAACGTCCAGGCGGCGCCGTGCCACAGGCCGGTCAGCAGGAACACCAGGGCGAGGTTGGCGTACATCCGCAGCGACGAGACCCGCGAGCCGCCGAGCGGGATGTAGAGGTAGTCGCGGAACCACGTGGAGAGCGTCATGTGCCAGCGCCGCCAGAAGTCGGTCATGGAGACCGCCGAATAGGGGCGGGCGAAATTCTCGGGGAAGCGGAAGCCGAACATCCGCCCCAGCCCGATCGCCATGTCGCTGTAAGCGGAGAAGTCGAAGTAGAGCTGCACCGTGTAGGCGACGGCGACCAGCCAGGCGGTAGCGCTCGTCCACTCGGTCTCGCCGCCGTAGCCCGCCTCCGCGATCAGCCCGACCTGGTCGGCGATCAGGATCTTCTTGGCCAGGCCCCAGGAGAAGCGCAGCGCGCCGCGGGCGAAGTCGTCGAAGGATTCTCGGCGGTGGCCGAGCTGTTCCTCGACCGTGCGGAAGCGCACGATCGGGCCGGCGATCAGCTGCGGGAACATGGCGACATAGAGCGCGAAGTCCAGCGGGTTGCGCTTCGGGCGCGAGACGCCGAGCAGGATGTCGAAGACGTAGCTCATCGCCTGGAAGGTGTAGAAGGAGATGCCGATCGGCAGCACGACCGCGGCGAAGGACTCGGGCGCCAGGCCGACGACGCCGCCGACGACGTTGTACTGGTCGAGAAGGAAGTTCGAATACTTGTAGTAGCCGAGGATCGAGAGGTTGGTCGCCACGCTGAGGCCGCCGACGATCCAGGCGTCCCGCCGGTCCCGGGCCTGGCCCGCCAGCAGGCCCAGCAGGTAGTTGACCGCGATGCAGGCGAGCAGGACGAAGACGAAGGCGCCGCCGCCGGCGACGTAGAAGACGAGACTCGCCAGGAGCAGCCAGCCGTTCCGCAGCCTGCGCCCCCGAAGCAGGTAGTAGCCGAGGATCACCGCAGGCAGGAAATAGAAGAGGAAGCTGACCGAACTGAACACCATGGGGGCGGATTTCCGGCCGCGAAGCGAAGGCGGCGCCCTATGCACCCGATCCGTCAGGCCGTCAACGAACGGGACCCGCCTCGGTCGTGACCATTTCGGGGCAGGGCAAGCCGGTTGACCGGCGGGGGTGCCGCCGCTAGCAGTAGCCGGCCAGGACGGCATCCTCCTGGAAAAGCCCAGGAGTCCCGGAAAGTCCTGGCAGCCCGGAAAAACCCAGTGGTCGCGGAAAACCGAGTGGTTGCGGAAAAGCCAGTGGCGAGCCAGCCCTCCTCCCCGGCCGAGCGCGGCAACGACGATCCGGGGGGGCGGGTGCGCGTCTTCGTCGGCACCGACGAGAATCAGGTGCTTGCTTACCAGGTGCTGGCGGCGAGTATCCGGCGCCACGCCGGCCGGGCGGTCGAGATCACGCCGCTGGACGTCCTGGAGGTCCCGGAGCCGCGCGACCCCGCCCTGCGCTCGCGCACCGGCTTTACCTTCCACCGCTTCGCGATACCGGCGCACTGCGGCTACCGCGGCCGCGCCATCTACCTGGATGCCGACATGCTGGTGTTCAGCGACATCGGCGAGCTGTGGCGCTGGCCGATGCCGGGGCCGCTCGGCGTGCTCGGTACGGCACAGGAGACCGCGCGCGGCCGGCTGGCCCGCTACGCCGTGCTGCTGATGGACTGCGCGCGGCTGGACTGGGACGTCGAGGCCCTGATCGCCGACCTTGAGGCCGGCCGCTACAGCTACGAGAAGCTGGTCTACGAGCTCGGCTTCGTGCCGGACGAGAAGAAGGGCGAGAGCCTGCCGCGGCGCTGGAACAGCCTCGAGCGCTACCAGCCCGGCGAAACCGCCCTGCTGCACTATACCGACATGCCGCGCCAGCCCTGGGTCTATCCCTACAACCGCAATGGCGGCCTCTGGTACGCCGCGCTGCGCGAGGCGCTGGAGGCGGGCGAGATCGCGGAGGCGACGGTCGCCCAGGAGATCAACGCCGGACACGTCAGCCCCGACCTGCCGCGCTGGATCGGGCACCCGATCGCCGGCATCCTCGTCGCCCGGCGCGCCTGGCTGCCGCCCTACCTGCGACGGCTCCAGAACCAGCGCAGCGACAGGTCCTGGAAGCTGCGCTGCGCCCTGCGCCGCCGCACCACCTGGGCGCCCTGGTTCCACCGCATCCGGGACCGGCTGCGCGGCATCCCGGAGTGGTGACGCCGCGCTAGCCCCGGGCCCCCTCGACGATCCGGTCGAGGGCCCGCGCCGCGGCGTCTCCCGGCAGGCGCACGCGGTCCCGGAACTCGCGTCCCGCGGCCTGGAGCTCCTCTCGGCCCTCGGCCGCGCCCTCGAGGAAGTCGAGCCAGTCCGCCGATCGTGCGAGCAGCGGCAGCGGCCGGTAGGCGGGCAACGCGAGGCCGTAGGCCGCCACGGCCACCGGCCGGCCCGCGCAGGCGGCATCGAGGGCGGCGGTCGAGGGGGTGGTGACGACGGCGAGGGCGCCGGCGGCCAGCTCGGCGGCCGTGAGCTGCCCCAGGTCGGGATCGCCGGGCTCCAGGACCTCGACGCGCTGAAGTGCGCCCAGGCGCCGCGCGTGGTCCGCGCTGCGCGCGCCGATCGCCGGGTGGGGGCGGAGCAGGAAGCGCAGGTCCCGCCGCTCGCCCGCCGCCCGCTCGAGATCGTCGAAGAAGGCCGCGCGGTAGGCCTCGTCGTAGCGGTGCCAGTGCAGGTTCTCGAAGACGCAGACAAGCGGGCGCCCGTCCCCGCCCGGCAAGAGCCCTCGGGCGGGCAGCGAATCCGGCCGCCCCACCGCCAGGCATTTCGCCCGCGTCGCCTCGGGCACCTCCGCCGGCAGCCCATCCGGCTCGGCCCAGGTCAACACCGTCCTGGAAGCGAAGCGCACCTGGCGATGGACGGCGTCGAAGTAGGTGAGGCCGACGTTCTCGAGTCCGTGCTGCAGCGTGAAGGTGGCGAGGCCGGCGGCCTCGGCGACGCGCGTCAGGGCGTGGCCGACGCGGTGCGGCGGCGCGCTCGACTCCGAGGCGGTCACCAGCGCGTCGAAGGCCGCAAGGCCCGGCGCCGCCCCGAGGAGCAGCCACTGGTGCCCGACGATACGGACCGGGGTTCCCGCGGCGCCGAGCAACTCGAGGGACGCCGGGTGGGTCTGCTGCAGGCGGGCGGTCGCCCAGGCCTCGGCGACAAGGTCGCGCCGCCGGGCCGCCTCGGCGAGCAGCGGCGCCAGCACGGCGACGTCCTGGCTCAGGTGCGCGAAGAAGACCACCCGCGGCGCCCCCTCCCCGCGCGCCGGGCGCAGGAGGCGGCGCAGCCGCGCGGCCGCGACTCCACCGGCGACGGCAGCCCGGCTGAGGTTCTCCCTGAGGCCCTGCCCGATCGCGGTCACTTCGTTCCTGTCGTTCGGCGCAGTGCGCGCTGGCACTTGGGAGGCCGGCCCGCGCGCCCTGGCGGGTCTGATGCAGAGGGGCTCACAAGCTGTCAATCGCGATTGCGGTCGGCCGGACGGGATGCTAGACGGACCGCCATCAAAGGGCAGCGCCCCCGCCACCATCGCCGCCCGTCCTCCCGAGCGCCGCTCGGCCCCTGAACCCGAGCGGCCGACAGGCGCTCCCGCGGTAGGCGACGGCGAGGACAGGGGGTGTTGACCGGCTCCGTTTCACCCGTCGGGCGCTCGATCCGGCACGACAAGGAAATCCTCTCGGCGTGACCGCTGCGCTCGCTGCATCGCCTCCGGCGGAGGCCCCCCTTTCGCCGGTGCGAGTCTGCTTCACCGGCCGCAATCGCGCGGGCTCCTGGATCGTGCGCGGCGCCCAGATGAGCCGGCAGCGCGCCAACTGGTACGGTGCCCAGGACATCTCCGATCTCGACCTCGACGCCTACGACATCTTCTGCTTCGTCAAGCGACCCCTGCTCGAGGTCCAGGAGAGGCTGCTGCAGGCCGGCAAGATTCTCGTGCTGGACGTCGTCGACGGCTGGGCGCAGCCGGACGACACCCTGCGCGTGCACAGCCGCGCCGACGCGCAGGCGGTGTTCCGTGAGCGCTGGCAGGAGCTGCTGCCCTTTCACGCGCATATCCTGGCGAACCGCGCGATGTACACAGACCTGCGGCCGCTGACGCGCAACGCGACCTACATCTACCACCACTCGAACCCCATCCTGGCCCCGCACCCGATTCGCCCGGAAGTGAGCACCGTCGCATACGAGGGCAACGAGAGCTACCTGGGCGCCTGGCGCGAGGTCATCGAGCGGCTGTGCGCGGCGCGCGGCCTGCGTTTCCTCGTCAATCCCACGGACTACGCGGAGATCGATATCGGCTTCGCGGCGCGCGAGGGCGAGAGCGCCGGCTACCTGCCCAACCGCTACAAGTCGAACGTCAAGCTGGCGAACTTCCTGGCCCTGGGCACGCCCTGCATCGTCAGCAGCGCCGACGTCTCCTACCAGGAGACGGACCCCGGCGGCGTGCGCTTTTTCGCCACCGAGCAGCAGCTCGAACGGCAACTCGACCGCCTTCTGGACTACGACCTCCGCCAGGCCATCCACGAGTGCTTTTGCTCGGCCGCTCCGCTATTCTCGATCGAGCGGATCACCAAGGTGTACGAGCATTTCTTCCTGGAGCTTCTGCGCCGCTTGCGGCACCCCTAGGGGCGATCGGCAAGGATAGAGAGCGATCTGATGCTAACGATGGTCAAGAGACTGGTCGGCAGGACGGCGCCCGAGGCGACATCCGCGGCCGCGAAGGGTGAACCCGCCGAGGACAAGACCGCCCGGCGCGCCGCCAAGGCGGCGGGCAAGGCCAAGACCGGGGCCGGCAAGGCCGCCCGGCCGAGGTTCCAGGCGCCGCCCGACGACGGCAAGGTGCGGCTCAACCTCGGATCGGGCGACAAGAACCTGCCGGGCTACGTCAACGTCGACGTCGCGCCCTCGCGCAAGGGCGCCGCGCCCGACCTGCTCTGCGACCTACGCTCCCTGAAGCTGGAGGACGGCTACGCCGACGAGTTGCTGTCGGTCCACGTCATCGAGCACTTCTACTACTGGGAGGTCCAGGAGCTGCTGGCCGAGTGGCGCCGTGTCATCAAGCCTGGCGGCCGTATCGAGCTGGAATGCCCGAACCTGGCCTACGCGGCGCAGCAGATCGTCGAGGACGAGGGGCGGCTGGCCGACGCCAGCGACGGCTGGCGGACGACCATGTTCGTGCTCTACGGCGACCCGGCCTGGAAGGATCCCCTGATGTGCCATCGCTGGGGCTGGACCCCGCGCACGCTGGGGGCGGAGCTCGAGCGCGCCGGCTTCGTCGAGGTCCGCGAGGAGCCGGCGCTGTTCAAGCGCGGCAATCCGCGGGACATGCGGGTCGTCGCAGTCAAACCGAACGAGGAATAGCGATGCGGCTTCGCGAGCTTCGAGACGTCTATGCGGGCCAGGACATCTACATCGTCGGCACCGGACCCAGCATCAACGTCTTCCCGATGGATTTCCTGGAAGACAAGATCTGCCTGTCGCTGAACGACGCCTACAAGGCGCACCCGGCCGTGACGCCGATGGCGCTGATGCACCACCAGCTCTACGCGCACAAGGGGCGATCAATCACCGCGCCCTACCACGAGAACCTGAAGGGCATCCGCTATCCGATCGTCAAGGCGTCGGGCCGGAACCGGGCCGAAGTGGCGGACTGGGATCACCCCTTCTTCTACTACTTCGACTGGTCCCACGAGATCGACGACATCTGGACGCAGACGAAGGACACCGACGAGCTGATCTACATGCGCGAGGGCTGCTCTCTTCACGCCGCCCTGCAGATCGCCTGGATCGCCGGCGCCTCGACGATCTTCACGATCGGCTGCGACAGCCGCACGCTCGGCGGCAAGCACTACGCCGCCTACGACAAGGACCAGTTCCGCGACGACGAGGTCCTGAAGCGCGGCAACGAACGGAATTACGACGCCTACGTCTACGGCGGCCTGGTCATCCAGGAGTTCCTCCGCCAGAAGGGCGTGCGCGTCATCAGCCTCTCCGGCATCGTCGGCTACCACCTGGTCGACTACCAGTACGACGTCCTGCGCGGAGAGGTGCCGCTAGACGACGTTTTGACGAGGGGGCGCGAGTGACATGAAGATCGTCATCGGAACCGAGGCCAACCAGTACGTGCCTCAGCAGGTCCTGATCTACTCGATCCGGCAGTCGATGTCGCTCGACGCCGAGATTCTGCCGACCACCCAGCAGGCCCAGCGCATTGGCGGCACCAATTTCGGCTTCGTGCGCTTCATGGTGCCCTCGATGTGCGGCTACCAGGGTCGCGCGGTCTACCTGGACGCCGACCAGCTGGTCTTCACCGACATCAAGGAGCTGTTCGAGCAGATCGACGACAGCCACGCCATCGCCTGCGTGCAGGACGCCGAGGGCACCTTCGGCGGCAAGGTCATCGAGCGAGCCAACCAGACCAGCGTCATGGTCCTGAACTGCGACAAGCTGCGCGACTGGGACCCCGAGACGATGTTCGACAAGGTCGTGCCGAACCGCACGCCGCTCGCGGAGGGCCAGATCCACTATCGCAACTTCATGAAGCTGGACCACATGGACCAGTCGCGCATCCAGCCGCTCGATCCCCGCTGGAACCACTACAACATCGTGCGCGACGACACCAAGCTGGTGCACTTCAGTCACGTCCGCTCGCAGCCCTGGAAGAGCCCGGAGCACCCGCTGACCGATCTCTGGTCGGATTGGCTGGTGCGCGCGATGCGGGCCGGCTACCTCTCGCGCTTCCGCTTGCTTCGGGAGATCGCCGCCGGGCATCTGGACAAGCACTTCCTGAAGCACGTCTACAGCCTCAAGGCCGCAGCCTGACGATGAACCCTTTTTCGCTCCTGGTGGATGACCTGGGGGTCGGTCGGGTCCAGCGAAGGCTAGTGGGCAAGGAGCTCCGCCAGGCCCTCGGCGACCGGCAGGAGATCCGCCTGCTGTCGACGCTGCCGCCGAAGGCGCCGCCGACGCGCTGGCAGGTCGAACCCGCTCCGGGACGGCGCCTGGCGACCCTGCTCTCGGTCTTGAGCGGCGAGGCGGCCGGCGGCCCGACGGTCTGGCTCTCGGCGCAGTCCATGGTCCTGGCGGCCCCCGGCGATCCCTTCGAGGGGCCGGCGGCCGCGCTCCGCCTGTCTCCGGGCGTGCGCCTCGGCCTGCAGGCGGCGCTCGCCGTCGACCCGGGCGCTCCGGAATACGCTGCGCTGGCAGCCAAGGCCATGGCGCTGCTGGCGAGCGACTTCCATGAGGCTGCCGACGCCCAGATCGAGGGCGCCGCCCTGACCGGCTGGCGCCCCCTGCCCTACAACCATCCGGAGCGCGGCGGGATCGTGGACTGCCGGCGCCTGACCGCGCGACCCTGGTACTGCGCGACCGCGCCGGGAGCCGGCGCCTGGGACGAGCGGTTCCGCGAGGCCGTCCGCAGCGGCGAGATCGAGCGTGCCGCCGTCGAGGCCGACGTGGTGGAGGGGCTGCTGCGTCCCTCCGCGCTGTTCCAGCTGGACAACGACCTGCTTCCGGCCGGGGACCTGCCGCGCACGGTCCTCGACATCGATACCGCCACGCGCTTCGCCGAGGTGCGCCTGTCGGACGACCGGCTGCACAAGATCGCCACCGTGCGCTATGCGCTGCCGCGCAAGCGAAACGCGCCCGAGCGGCCGCGGGAGCTGCCGAGCGGCGAGAGCTTCCGCGCCCGGCGCGGTATCCGGACAGACGGCGAGCTGGTGCTGTGGGCCCTCGACGTCGGGCGCTTCGCGATCCTGCATCCCTGGAAGTTCGCCGGCATCGCCCGCACCAAGGTCCGGGCGCTCGCGCAGGGCCGGAAGACGCCGCAAGGCAAGAAGAACAAGAAGGCGAAGAAGAAAAAGGACCCGGCCCAGCTGCAGGAACGGCGCGGCCTCAAGCAGAATGACCAGGCCCTCAAGCAGGAGCGCCTGGCCGGGAAGCAGGCGGGCGCGGCACAGAAGCGCGCGCGTCGAAACGGGACGAAGCCGTCGGCCTCGCCAGGCGATCCGGCATCCCGCGGCCTGGGGCAGAGAGCCCAGGAAGCCGCCCGTCTCGCCGTCGGGCACCCGCGCCAGTTCGCCGGCATCGTCCTGCGCAAGGCCCAGGCGGCGCTCGGCCGCCGCGGCTAGCTTGGCTCTTCCAGAAGGTAGGCGAAGTACATGGCGTGGCCGCCGCCGGCCGGCGGTGCCGCGTTGGCGCCCAGGCGGTGGCGGCCCGGCTGCAGGGCTGTCGTGAGCAGCCGGAAGCGGGCCCTGTCGGTGCGCAGCTCGCCCGCCAGCGGGCTCATCCGCGCCATCCACTTCGGCAGGCGCCGGAGTTCCGCGTCGACCGCCAGCACGAGCCGTGCCGGGCGATGCAGCTCGAAGGCGATCTCGGCCTCCGGCCCCGTGCCCTCGCGCCGCAGCTCGTCGTTCAGCGGGCAGAGCGCGAGCGCGCCGCGCAAGGTCTCGGGCGCCTCGACCAGCTGCACCGTCTTGTCGGCGAGATAGACCGTCTCGCCGAGATCGAGGCGGCGCAGAGCGGCGAGCGGCGCCTCTGCCGTCGCCGGCCAGACGCTCGCCAGGCGCGGCTCGCCCTGCCGGATCCAGTCCTCATCGAAGACGAAATGGGCGACGCGCTCGGCCCGCCAGGTCAGGGTCAGGTGGAGCCTGCCGTCGGCCCGCTGAACCATCGAGGGATAGGAGTACTGTACGCGCGCGGCGGCGACGTCGAGGAAGGGCACCAGGGTGCGGCGCAGCGGCCAGGTCTCGCCGCCGTCCTCCGACAGCGCCACGACGATCGGCGAGCGCCGGTCGCGCCGCTGCTGGTCCGTGAAGGCCAGCGCCAGGCGGCCGCTGGCCAGCGGCACCACCGCGATCCCCGAGTTGTTGTTGGGCAGGTCCAGGGCGCGCGGCCGGGACCAGCTGGTGCCGCCGTCGTTCGACACCATCCGGTAGATGGCGCGGCAGCGCATGTCCCTGAGGTAGACCTGCAGGCCGTGGCCCGGCGTGCCGATCAGCACCGGCTGGATCAGCGAGTCGGTCTTCGGCAGCGCCAGCTCCCGCCAGCTCGCGCCCTCGTCGCTCGATCGCCACAGCAGCGAACGGGGCGGCCGCCGGTCGATCTCGCAGAGCGGCAGCAACCAGGCGCCCTCGTGAACGAGGAGGGGGTGCCGCGGCCAGAGACCCGGCCGGGGCGGGAACCCGGCGGGCGCAAGCTCGACAGGCTCGCTCCAGGTCCACCCGGCGTCCCGGGAGCGGCGGTGGAGGAGCTGCGTCTCGCGCGCCTGCCGCGGCGGGAAGGCGACGTAGAAGAGATGCCAGGTGCCGTCGCCTCCGAGGTGCAGCACCGGGTTGCCGACGGCGCGGCCGGGGTGCGCCGCGATCGTCTCGCCGGCCTGCCATTGCGGGCCGAGCAGGGGGTCCGTGCCCGGATGCAGGCGCGACAGTCGGCCGACGACGTCGCCATGGCCCTCCAGGCTGCCGCTGAACCAGACGCAGGCAAGGCCGGAGGCCCCGAGATCGGTCAGCTGCGAGCCGTGCGAAAAGGGAAAGCGGTCGTCGGGTTCGTTGACGAACTGCTGGTACAGGCGCATGGAGTCCGATCCGAAGTTCGGCCCCCAATTGGAACAGAACCGCCCAGTGATCAAGCCGTCATTCATGCCGCACGAGCCGAACGCGCGGCCGGCCCACCCCGGCACGTGCCCAGTGGGAACGGCCGAGTCGACTGCCCGCGTCGATGCGGTCGTGATCAACTGGAACGCCGGGGAGCTGCTGCGCCGCTGCCTCGCCAGCCTGGGCGCCAGCCCGGCCGATCGTGTCCTCTTGCGCCGCCTGGTCGTGGTCGACAACGGCTCGTCCGACGGCTCGACCGCCGCCCTGCCCGAGGGCGAGCTGCCGCTGGAACTGCTCACGCCCGCCGAGAACCTGGGCTTCGGGCGCGGCTGCAACGTCGGGGCGGCGGCCGGCAGCGCGCCCTACATCCTGTTCCTCAACCCGGACGTCGAGATCCTGCCGGGCGCGGTGGCGAGCCTGGTCGCCCACCTGGAGAAGCCGGGCAACGCCAGGGTCGGCCTGGCCGGCGCGCGCACGCTCGACGCCGCCGGCCTGGTGCAGCGGCACTGCGCCCGCTTCCCGACGCCCGGCCGCAGCCTCGCCCAGAGCCTGGGACTCGACCGGCTGTTCCCGCGGGCCTTCCCGCCGCACTTCCTGTCCGAGTGGGACCACGGCGAGACCCGCGCGGTCGACCAGGTGATCGGCGCCTTCTTCGTGATCCGCCGCCCGCTCTTCGAGGCGCTCGGCGGCTTCGATCGCCGGTTCTTCCTCTACTACGAGGACGTCGACCTGGCGAAGCGCGCCGCCGACGCCGGCTGGCGCAGCGACTACGTCGCGGAGGCCGCGGTTAGGCACGTCGGCGGCGGCACGACGCGGCAGATCCCGGCGCGGCGCCTCGGCTACCTGCTCGCCAGCCGGGTGCGCTATGCGGCGAAGCACTTCTCCCTGCTCCCGGCCGCCCTGGTCGCAGCCTCGGCCCTGATCCTGGAGCCGCTCGTGCGCGCGCTGCGCGGCCTCGCGCTCGGCCGCACCGGCGAGGTCGGGTCGGCCCTGACGGGCATGCGCCTGGCATGGGCCGAGCTGCTGAGCCGGCCGCCCCGGCGCGGTTGAACGGCGGACGGCCCGAGCCCGGCAGGCGGCGCCCGGTACCTTGTGCCTCGCCGCCGGAGTGGCTATAGACGGCGCACCGCCGGATCGCCTGGTGTTGGCCCTCGCGCCTGCTG
The DNA here is from genome assembly GCF_040905785.1 of Tistlia sp. Classification (NCBI taxonomy): domain Bacteria; kingdom Pseudomonadati; phylum Pseudomonadota; class Alphaproteobacteria; order Rhodospirillales; family Rhodovibrionaceae; genus Tistlia; species Tistlia sp. The sequence goes on along the minus strand of NZ_JBBDQW010000072.1, from coordinate 203,059 downwards.
CCGGCCCCGACCTGGCGGCCCGGCAGGCGAAGGTACCGCAGCCGGCACGCCCCGCAGGCACCCAGGCAGCGGCGAAACCACCACCAGCCAGCCATTCTCGGGAGTTGGATCCACACCCCATGAGCGGAGCCGTTCTTCTCTTCGGCGGGGCCGGGCAGGTCGGGCGCGAACTGGCGGCCCTCGCGGCCTCGCGCGGCGTTCCCTTGGTCGCGCCGGCACGCGAGGCCGTGGATCTCTGCGACCGCGCCGCCGTCGAAGCCGAGCTGCGCCGCGACGCCCCGGCCGTGGTCGTCAACGCGGCGGCCTATACCGCCGTCGACAAGGCCGAGTCCGAGCAGGAGGAGGCGCTGCGCGTGAACCGCGACGGCGCCGCGACCCTGGCCGCGGCGGCCGCGGCGGCGGACCTGCCCTTCGTCCACCTCTCCACCGACTACGTCTTCGACGGCAGCGCCCGCGAGCCCTACCGCGAGGACGCTCCGGTCAGCCCGCTGAGCGCCTACGGCCGCAGCAAGGAGGCGGGCGAGCGCGCCGTCCGCGAGGTCTGCCCGCGGCACGTGATCCTGCGCACCGCCTGGGTCTTCAGCCCCTTCCGCTCCAACTTCGTGAAGACCATGCTGCGCCTCGGCGCCGAGCGGCCGGAGCTGCGCATCGTCGACGACCAGCTCGGCTGCCCGACAGCGGCCGCCGACATCGCGGCGGCCGTCCTGACGATCGCCGAGGCGGTCGTCCGCCCGGGGTTCTCGGACTGGGGCACCTATCACTTCGTCGGTGCCGAGCGCATGACCTGGTTCGGCTTCGCCCGGCGGATCTTCGAGCTGGCGCGGGCAGAGGGCCGTCCGGTGCCGGCGCTGGCGCCGATTACGACCCCGGAGTATCCGACGCCGGCGCCGCGGCCCGCCTACTCGGTGCTGGACACGACAAATCTCGGCCGGGTCTTCGGCATCCAGCCGCCGCCGTTGGCCGACAGCCTGCGGCAGTGCGTCGTGGCGCTGCTCGAGCAGCAGACAGGGGAGAGAAGCGGGTGAAGGGCATCGTTCTGGCGGGGGGCTCCGGCACGCGGCTCCACCCCGTCACCATCGCGACCAGCAAGCAGCTGATGCCGGTCTACAACAAGCCGATGATCTACTTCCCGATCTCGGTATTGATGCTGGCCGGCGTCCGCGACATCCTGATCATCACCACGCCGGAAGACCAGGAGCGCTTCGTCAAGCTGCTCGGCGACGGCAGCCAGTGGGGCGTCAGCTTCAGCTACGCCGCCCAGCCGCGCCCCGAGGGGCTGGCCCAGGCCTTCATCATCGGCCGGGACTTCGTCGGCGGCGGCGGCTGCGCCCTGGTGCTGGGCGACAACATCTTCTACGGCACCGGCCTCGGCCAGAAGCTGCGCCAAGCGGCCGAGCGGCCCTCGGGCGCCACCGTCTTCGCCTGCCTGGTCGACGACCCGCAGCGCTACGGCATCGTCACCTTCGACGCCGAAGAGCGGCCGGTCGAGATCGTCGAGAAGCCGAGCCATCCCAAGTCGCACTGGGCGGTCACCGGCCTCTATTTCTACGACAACCGGGTGCTCGACATCGCCGCTGGCCTGAAGCCCTCGCCGCGCGGCGAGCTCGAGATCACAGACGTCAACCGGGCCTACCTGGAGAGCGGCGACCTCCATTGCGAGCGCCTCGGGCGCGGCTTCGCCTGGCTCGACACCGGAACCTACGAATCGCTGCTGGAGGCCGGGGAGTTCGTACGGACCATCGAGCGCCGCCAGGGCCTGATGATCTCGGCGCCGGAGGAAATCGCCTACCGCCAGGGCTTTATCGACGCAGAGCAGCTTGCCCGGCTTGCCGAGGGGCTCTCGAAGACCGACTATGGCCGCCACTTGAGGGCGGTACTGGACAGCGACTGATCCCGACCCAGGGCTGCCCGACCGGCGACTCCCCCGCAACGATTGGGCTGCAAGGCACGCATGGCCTCCGAGAACATCAAGGACTGGATCGAGAAGAACTGGCGCTTCGTGGGATCGCGCGTGCTCGAACAGGGAGCCAAGCACTACAAGGACCACAGCACCCTCGACCTGCGCGCTATGTTCCCAAAGGTCGAGCGATTCGTCGGCATGGATCTCCAGGACGGAGGGGGCGTCGACGTCGTCTGCGACCTGCGCAGCCCCTTCGAGGAGATCGACGCGGCCGTGCAGGGGAAGCGCTTCGACACGATCTTCTCGATCAGCGTGATGGAGCATGTCGACGACATCTTCACGGCCGCGCGCAACACCTCGCGCCTGCTCGAGGAGGGCGGCCACCTGTTCATCTCCGTGCCCTTCGTGTTCCGGCACCACGGCTACCCGAGCGACTACTGGCGCTTCACGGCGGAAGCCGTGCGCTTCCTGTTCCGGGACTTGGACTTCGAGAGCAAGGAACTGGCGGAGCGGGCCTGGATCTCGACGCTGGAGGCCGGAGACCGCACTCGGCTGCCGGCGAGCTTCGAGAAGCGCAACCGCTTCATGCACCGGCCGAAGGAGACCGAGGCCCGGCAGGAGCGCAAGGCGATGAAGCTGCAAAACGCCGAGGGCCAGGACGTCGAGGTGCCGGGCTACTCCCTGGCTCCGACGATGATTAACATGATCGGGCGGAAGCGCAGCGAGAGCGCCTGAGCCAGTCGCCCGCGGGTACGCCGCGGGCGACGCAATGGCCGGTGCCGCCCGCCGGCCGGACACGACAGGATCGAGAAGCGGCGATGACGTCCCAGCGCCTGCTCATCCACATCGGCATCGGCAAGGCCGGCTCGAGCCTGCTGCAGGCTTGGCTCGCCGGCCGCAGGGACCTGGCCACCGTCAACACCCGCGACATCTACCGGGCCGCTTTCGGGCGGCGCGAGATCGCCGGCTACTGGCTGAGCGACGAGCACCTGTCCCTCGGCCTGGAGTTCCAGGGCGACACCGGCGAGGTAACCGCCCCGATCCCGATCAAGACCTTCCAGCGCGCGGCCGCCCACCAGCTCAGGAACCTATTTCCCGAGGCCCGGATCCTGCTCGTCACGCGCGGTTTCGCCGGCTTCCTGCCCTCGATGTACTCGCAGTACGTCAAGAAGGGCGGCACGCTGTCCTTCGCCGAATTCCTGGATCGCTACCGGGCGCTGTTCCTGGACGTGTTGGACTTCGACTACCTCGTGCGGACCTACCGCGAGGCCTTCGACGCCGAAAACCTCACGATCCTGCCGTTCGAGCTTCTGGGCGACCGGCCCGACGTCTTCTTCCGGGCCGTCGGCGAAATCCTGGGTCTCGAGGTGCGGAAGGCGCCGCACCAGAGCGTCAACCCCAGCCTCACGCCGGGGCAGATCGCCGTCTTCGCCGCCACCAACCGCCACGCGATCAGACTGGCCAGGGCGCTGGGCCCCCGTCGTGGCAAGCGATTCATGAAGGCCTACAGGCGGGCATGGCTGCAATCCCAGTGGTCCGTGGCCGCCTCGGCCGCGCTGGCGCGCTCGGCGCAGCAGCTCGTCGTGCCCACGCCCTATCTGGAGGCATTCCGAGGCCGGGCGGCGACGCTGGCCGCCCTGCCCTCCTTCGCCGACTACCGGGAGCAGTACCTCCTCGACTGACGGCGGACCCGCGACTCCTGGGCGAGGAGGGCCACGTCGTCGTGGCATGGGTGCTGCCCTTGCAGGAGCAGCCCTGCCAGAGGCGGCTTGGCGCTCCTGCGCCCGGCCATGTAGATTGCCGCTCTCAAACGCTCCGGACACCGCCAGGCATGGAAGCCCACAGCAGACGCACGCTCTCAGAGCGGCTGGCCACCCCGCTCTTCCTGGGATGGCAGATCTTCGTGCGCGACTTCCGCGCGCGCTATCGCCGCGCGATGCTCAGCCTGATCTGGGTGCTGGCGCCGATGGTGATGATCGCCGGCACCGCCTACGTCGTGGCGCGCGAGCTCGACCTGGAGATGCTGGACAAGGGGGTGCCCTACCCGGTGACCCTGATCGCCGGCCTGCTCCTCTGGGGCGTCTTCTCGGAAGCCGTGAGCGGGCCGCAGCAGATGTGCCGGCGCTCCCGGACCTTCCTGCGCAAGGCGCCGATCGACTACGGGGCGATCCTGGTCGGCGCCACCGGCTACGTCGTCCTGAACTTCCTGATCAAGCTGCCGATCCTGATCGGCGTCATGGTCTGGTTCGGAATCGTGCCGACGCTCGAGGCGCTGCTGGTCCTGCCGCTGCTGGTCGCGCTGTGGCTGCTGGGGCTCTCCCTGGGCGCGCTGGTGGCGCCGCTCAGCCTCGTCTACTTCGACGTCCGCTACGGCCTGCCCTTCGTGCTGATCCTGCTGCTGGTGCTGACGCCGGTCCTCTACCCGCCACCCGAGGCCGGCCTGCTGCAGGTCATCACGCAGTACAATCCGCTCGCGCACCTCATCGTCGCAGCGCGCGACCTGCTGCTGACCGGCAACTCGACCTTCGAGCTCGCGGCCTTCACGAGCGCGGCGGGCGTTCTCCTGCTGCTCGCCCCCCTGGCGCTGCTCTACTACTACCGGGGCATGCCGAAGGGCGTGGTCCACATCTAGACCAGCGCACCCAGCAACATTTCGCGGAAATCCACCATCACCAGCATGCTGCCTGAGCCGAGCGATTCCCCCGCGCAGCCCTCCGAGGCCGACTCCGATACCCCTGCGACCGCGGAGGGCGCCGAGCCTGCCGCCGCCGAGAAAAGTCAGCCGGCGGTGACGCTCGAGAGCCTGGACAAGGTCTTCTGCGCCGATCTCTGGCGGTCGAGCCGCTACGCCCTCTTCGATCTGCTGACGCCGGCGGCGCTACGCCGCCGGACGGCCGACAAACCACTGAGGCCGCAAGAGTTCTACGCCCTGCGCGACGTCAGCTTCACCGTAGCCAAGGGCGAGACGGTGGGGGTGCTGGGGCTGCGGCGGAGCGGCAAGTCGACGCTGGCGAACGTCGTCGGGGGGCTCTATCCGCCGGACCGCGGCAGGGTCTCGGTACCGGGACGCACGGCGCTGGTCAATGCCGTGGCGGGCGGCTTCAGGCCGATGCTGACGCTGCGGGAGAACCTGCGCTTCCGCGCCGCCCTCTACGGCGCCGACCGGGCGTGGCTGAGGGAGCGGACCGACGAGGTGCTGGAGTTCGCGGGCCTGCGGGACCAGGCCGAGCGGCCGACCTTCAACGCCGACCCGATCCACGTCCGGCGCCTGGGCCTCTCGATCGCCCTCCACCTGGAGGCCGACACCTTCGTTTTCGACGAGAGCCTGTCCCTGCGCGACCCGGTCCTGGGGGAACGGGCCCAGCAGCGCCTGTTCTCGCTCCTGGAGGGGCGCAGCGCCCTGATCCTCAGCCAGGACCGCGACCTGCTCTGGACCTACGCGACACGCGGGCTGGTGCTCGATCGGGGCCAGATCGTGTTCGACGGCCCGATCGACGAGGCGATCCTGACCCTCGACCAGTTGCGCGAGAACGAGCGCATGAGCGGCAACCTCGAGGCGTCCCTCGACTCCTCGCAGGGCCTGCTCGACGAGGAGGAAGGCGAGGAGGCTGACCTCGAATCCGAGACCGGAGAGGAGACGGAGGCCGAGCAGCCGGCCGAAGGCCCCGCACGCGCGCCCTACGTCCGCGCGATGCGGCCGCCGCTGTTCAAGGGCCCCTCGTTCGAGACCGAGCACGTCCAGGTCGCCGGCATGGAGGTCGACCGGAACCTGCGCTTCTGGTTCCTCTTCTCGCGCGGAGAGACCGTCGAGCTCGCCTTCCGACTCCGCGCCCTGAGGAAGATCGAGTTCGACGGCGCCTGGATCGCCCTGCACCGACCGGGGCTGGAGCCGCCGATCGGCACGTCGCCGGTCGAGATCTCGGGGCTGTCCCTTGCGTCCGATACCGGCCGGCAGCAGCTGGCCGCGGGACAGCACATAGAGGTCCAGGGAAGCATCACCATCCCGCAGCTGACCCGGGAGCACTTCGGGCTGTCCTTCCAGGTCGGCATCGGAGGGGCGCAACCGGCGAAGAGCGAGACGGTCAAGATCGCCGGCTTCGGCATCCTCGAGCCCGAGGCGGACGGCAAGGGCGTCACCCTCAGCTGGTCCGGCTCGGGGACCTGCTTCTAGAATTCGGCCCTACCCAACCCTCGACAAGCAGCGGCAGAGGCGCTAACGATCCCGCCGCGTCCCCCCGCACCGATGCCGTGCGCCAGTCTCCGGAAAAGTCACCCATGAAGTTCGAGAAGAGCGCACAAGCGTCTCGAGCGGTCGTCGAGAAGTACCGCTCCGCCTGGAAGCAATCCCTATCGGACTGGGTTAACGATTACCAATCCCAGGTCGTCCGCGGCTACGGCTACATCCATTGGCGCGGCGTCCCGATCGTGCAGGCGCCCCAGGATCTCTGGACGTTCCAGGAGATCCTCATGGAGCGCCAGCCGGAGGTGGTGGTCGAGATCGGCTCCGCTGCGGGCGGCCTGACCCAGTACCTGGCCGACCTGCTGTCGCTGCTCGGCGGCGAGCGCCGGGTCGTCTCGATCGATATCTCGCGCGTGAACTTCCAGGCCAGCAGCCCGCTGATCCACTGCATCACGGCGGCCTCGGAGGCGGAGTCGACCGTCTCGGAGGTCGCCGAGCTGTGCCGCGGGCGCAAGACCTTGATCATCCACGACGGAAACCACCGCGCCGAGGCCGTTTACCAGGATCTCCTGTCCTACAGCGACCTGGTCACGCCCGGCCAGTACTACATCGTCACGGACGGGATCATAGACCTCTTCAAGGAAGAGGGCGTAAAGCTGAGCAAGAAGTATCCCGGTCCGCTCGTCGCCGTCGAGGCGTTCCTGGAGCACGACCAGCGCTTCCGGCCGGATCTCGAGCGGGAGAAGTTCGCGGTCACCTACAATCCGATGTCCTTCCTGGAGCGAATCGCCTGATCCGGGCGACGGTGCCTTCGTCTTCGTCCAGCGGCGCGAGAGCAGAGATGGCCGGTGCGGAAACCAACCTGGAGCAGAAGCGCAAGCGCGCGATGGCGCGCCTGAAGGCGGCCCTGGAGAACCCGACCCTGCTGACCGAGGTGCCGCCGGCCGGGCGCAGCGAGCCGGCGCCCGCGGGCCTGTCGGCCCTGGGGCTCGCGCTGCGGAACTGGCGCGCCTTCCTGCGCGGCGGCCTGGCCGCGGCACTGGAGGCGGAGCAGCCGCTGGCGGGCGAGCCAAGCCTGCGGGACCCCTTCCGCATGACCGTGGCCGAGTACCACCAGCGCTATTTCCAGTCGACCTTCATGCGCAACATTTTCTGGATGGGCGTGCCGACCCTGAAGATGGTCAGCGACCTCTGGATCTACCAGGAGATCATCCACCAAGCCCGACCCGATATCGTCGTCGAGATCGGGAGCCATTTCGGCGGCAGCACTCTGTTCCTGGCGCATCTGCTGGACCAGGTCGGGCACGGCGATATCCTCTCGATCGACATCAGCCGCGAGGTCTATCTCGCGAAGCATCCCCGGATCAGCGAGATCACCGGCGACAGCGGCAGCGGCGCGGTCATCGAGCAGGTCCGAGAGCGCACCGCCGGGCTGAAGACGATGGTCGTCCACGACGGCGACCACAGCGAGGCGGCCGTGCGGCGCGACCTGGAGGCCTATGGCGACCTGGTATCGCGCGGGCAATTCCTGATCGTCGAGGACAGCATCGTCGACGTCTTCAATCCGGCGCGCTACCGCCTGCGCGAGATGGACGGCGGGCCGCTGCCGGCGATCCGCGCCTTCGTCGAGGCCCGCCCCGGCCGGTTCGAGATCACCGACCTGCATCGGCGCTTTCTCCTCAGCGCCAGCCCCTTCGGCTATCTGAAGCGGATCGAGGACTAGGTGTACAAGGACGTTCGGGCGGCTGGAACGTTCACCCTGTCGGGACTCCACACGCGCCGGCCGGGAGGCCAGTCGACTGGCTTCGCGACCGAAATCGGTCCGTGAATGCAACGAATCCAGCGAGTAGACTGTCCTGGCTGCACGACGGCGGAGAGACGGCGGACTTGCTTCTGCTGCCAACTCCCCCGAACCGCGACCGTCCGGCAGAGGAGGTAGAAGCAGTGACCCGGTGCCCAGAGGAAAGAGGCAAATGAACCGCAGCAGTACCGCCCGCGCCCAGGGCAAGGAGAGCAACGACCGCGACATCCTGACGGCTGCCCGGAGCGTGGTCGAGATCGAGAGCGACGCCGTGCGCCAGCTGGCCGGCTGCCTGGACGCGAAGTTCGAAGAGGCCGTGCGCATGATCGCCGGCGCGCCAGGTCATGTCATCGTCACCGGCATGGGCAAGAGCGGCCATATCGGCCGGAAGATCGCGGCCACCCTGGCCTCGACCGGGACGCCTGCCTTCTTCGTTCATCCGGGCGAGGCCAGCCACGGCGACCTCGGCATGGTCACGCACTCCAACGTCGTCATCGCGATCTCCAATTCCGGCGAGACCTCCGAGCTGTCCGACCTGGTCGTCTACACGCGGCGCTTCGAGATCCCGCTCATCGGCATCACCTCCCGCGCCGAGAGCACCCTTGGCCGACGGGCCGACGTCGCCCTGGTGCTGCCGAAGATGGAGGAGGCCTGCCCGCTGGGCCTGGCCCCGACGACCTCGACGACGCTCACCCTGGTCCTGGGCGATGCCCTGGCGGTGGCGCTGCTCAGCCACAAGGGCTTCACCCACGAGGGCTTCCGCGACTTCCATCCCGGCGGGCGTCTCGGCAACGTGCTGCAGCGCGTGCGCGACATCATGCATAGCGCCGAGCGCATGCCGGTCGCGCAGCTCGGCGAGCGCATGGGCGAGGTGCTGATCCGCATGTCGGCCGGCGGCTTCGGCTGCGTCGGCGTCTTCGACGGGCAGGAGGTCCTGGTCGGCATCGTGACCGACGGCGACCTCCGCCGCCACATGTCGCCCGACTTCGTCGACCTGGCGGTCGAGGAGGTGATGAGCCCGCACCCCCAGACGATCGCCGCCGGCGCGCTCGCCGCCGAGGCCCTGAAGCTGATGACCGAGAGCCGCATCAACGGCCTCTTCGTCGTCGATTCCGGGAACGACCGGGTGCCGGTGGGTTTCCTGCACCTGCACGACTGCCTGCGCAGTGGAGTCTACTGAGCGCGGCGTGGCCGCCCTGCCGAAAGCCGCCGGCGACGGCGGCGCGCCCGCCGCTCCCCTGGTGCGTCTCGTGGTCGTCGCCTACAACTCCGGCGGCGACCTGCGGCGCTGCCTCGACTGCCTGCTGGCCCAGAGCGTCACGGCGCTGGAGATCGTCGTCATCGACAACGCCTCGACCGACGGCGCCGTCGAAGCGCTGGAGATCGCGGACGCCCGCGTGACCCTGGTCAGGCTGCCCGCCAACCTCGGCTTCGCCGCGGCCAACAACCGCGCGGTCGAAGACGCTAGGACGCCGTTCGTCGCGCTGGTCAACCCCGACGCCTTCGCCGAGCCGGACTGGCTCGCCCGGATGCTCGCCGGCGCCGAGCGCCATCCCTGGGCCGACATGTTCGCCTCGGTCCAGCTGAAGGCGGACGACCCCAGTCGTCTGGACGGCCTCGGCGACTGCTACTTCGCCGGCGGAGTCGCCTGGCGTGGCGGCTTCGGCCAGCCCTTCGAGCCACCGGCCGCGGACCGGCGGGTCTTCGCCCCCTGCGGTGCCGCCGCGCTGTTCCGCACCACGCGCTTCCGCGCGGCAGGCGGCTTCGACGAGCGCTACTTCTGCCTGCTCGAGGACGTCGACCTGGCCTTCCGCCTGCGCCTGCTCGGCGGCGACTGCGTCCTGGTCGCCGACGCGCTGGTCCGGCACACCGGCTCCGCCACGATCGGCGAGAACAGCGATTTCTCGCTCTACCACCTGGCCCGCAACCAGAGCTGGGTATTCCTCAAGAACATGCCCCTGCCGCTGCTGGTGCCGCTGCTGCCGGTGCATCTCGCCCTGGTCGCCCTGCAGCTGGCCAGCAGCCTGCGTCGCCGGCGCTGTCGCCCGGTCGCGCGCGGCCTGCGGGACTCGGCGCGCGGGCTGGCCGCGCTCTGGCGCACGCGCCGGGCGGTCCAGGCCGGGCGGCAGGTGGGCCTCGGGACGCTCGCCCGCTCCTTCACCTGGTCGCCGCGCCGGCTGCTGCGCCGCGATGCCTGCCTGAGAGGGCTTCCCGGACGTGGCGGGCGAGAGTGAGGCCGGGGAACTTTGCGCTTGTCGGCCGCGTCGTCTTTGCGATAGCTCTGCCCGGAGACGCACCCCCGCCGTGCGAGCCCCGTGAGCCGCTGCATCCCGAGCGGGCTCCGCGGCCATTTATCAGGAGCCAGCGATGACCTCGCCGAAGACCGTTCGCGTCGGCGCCCTCGAGATCTCCAACGACCGCCCGCTGACCTTCATCTGCGGCCCCTGCGCCCTGGAGAGCCGGGAACACGCGCTGGAGACCGCCAACGCGCTCAAGGAGATCGGCGCCAAGCTCGGCGTCGGGGTGATCTACAAGACCAGCTACGACAAGGCCAACCGCACCTCGCTCGACTCCGAGCGCGGTCTCGGCATCGACCGCGGGCTGGAGATCCTGGCCGAGGTCCGCTCCTCGGTCGGCCTGCCGGTGCTGACCGACGTCCACACCGCTGAGCAGGCGGTGCGCGCGGCCCAGGCGGTCGACGTCATCCAGATCCCGGCCTTCCTCTGCCGCCAGACCGACCTGCTGATCGCCGCCGGCGAGAGCGGCGCCGTGGTCAACGTCAAGAAGGGGCAGTTCCTGGCGCCCTGGGACATGGCCAACGTCGCGGCCAAGGTCGCCAGCACCGGCAACGAGCGGATCCTGCTGACCGAGCGCGGCGTCAGCTTCGGCTACAACACCCTGGTCTCCGACATGCGCGCGCTGCCGGTGCTCGCCCAGACCGGCTGGCCGGTGGTCTTCGACGCGACCCATTCGGTGCAGCAGCCGGGCGGCCTCGGCGGCCGCTCCGGCGGGCAGCGAGAGTTCGTGCCGGTGCTGGCGCGGGCCGCGGTCGCGGTCGGCGTCGCCGCCGTCTTCATGGAGACCCACCAGGACCCGGACAAGGCGCCTAGCGACGGCCCGAACATGGTGCGCCTGGCCGAGCTGCCGGCCCTGATCGAGACTCTCATGAACTTCGACCGCCTGGCCAAGCGCGTGCCGGCGGAGGCGTGAGGCGACGGCCGGCGGGACAGGGCGCGGCGCGCGCCCGCGTGTGACCGGCGGCGGCTCCGGCGCGCGGAAGGGGTCATCGGTGGAGGCCGGCCTGCCGATTCTCGCCCTGCCCCGCTACGGCCGCCTGGGCGCCAGCAGCCGGCTGCGCCTCTACGACTTCGACCCATACCTGCGGGACGCCGGCCTGGCGCCGCGCTACCGGCCGCTGCTCGACGACGGCTACCTGCGGCGCTTCTACGGCTCCGGCGAGAAGTCGGCCTCGGGCCTTGCCGGGCGCTATCTGCAGCGCGTCGCCGCCCTGCTGCGGCCCGGCGAGACCCGGCTGTTCTGGATCGAGAAGGAGCTGCTGCCCTTCCTGCCGTTTATCGAGGAGGCGCTGCTCGCGCGCAGCCGCCGCCCGGTCGTGCTCGACCTCGACGACGCCTGGATGCTGCGCTACGAGGAGCACCCCCGCGCGGCGGTGCGCCGGCTCCTGGGGCACAAGTTCCGCGCCCTCGTGCGCCGCGCCGACCTGATCGTGGCGGCGAACCGGCACCTGCAGGACTGGGCCGAAGGCCAGGGCGCGCGCGCCACGCTGCTCGTGCCCACGGTCGTCGACCACCAGGCCTACCCGCCGGCGGACCACGGCACGGCCGACGGCGCGCTCCGGCTCGCCTGGATCGGCAGCCCGACGACCTCGCAGTACCTGGGTCCGGTGCTGCCGCTGCTCGCGCAGCTCGCCGAGCGCCGGCCACTGACGCTCGTGCTGATCGGCGCCGGGCCGGTCGAGCAGGCGGGCCTCGCCATCGAGCGGGTCGCGTGGTCGGAGGCGGCGGAGAAGTCGGTGCTGGCCTCCTGCCACCTCGGCATCATGCCGCTCAGCGACGGGCCCTGGGAGCGCGGCAAAAGCGGCTTCAAGCTGATCCAGTATATGGCGGCCGGCCTGCCCGTCGTCGCCTCGCCGGTCGGCGCCAACCGCGACATCGTGACGCCGGACACCGGCTTCCTGGCAGCGGACGGCGAGGCGTGGCGGCTGGCGCTCGAGCGGCTGCTGCCGGACCCCCGGCTGCGGGCGACGATGGGAGCGGCCGGCCGCCGGCGGGTCGAGAGCGACTATTCCCTGGTCGCCTGGGGGCCGCGCCTCGCCTCGGCGCTGCGCAGGCTCGCCGACGAGGGGCGGCAACGGCCCTCGTAGGGCCTGCCCGCTCGCCCGTTTTTTTGGTACCACGCGCCATGCCTTCATCGATCCGCCCAAATGGCCCGCCACGATCCGCCCGCTGCCCGTTTCGGCAGCGGAGTCGCGGTCGGGCCGCGATCATCTCGAACGGGGGCAACAGAAATCCGATGGCCGTGGCCGGGACGCTGGTATGAGTGCGCCGAAACTTCTCCTGTGGGACTGGCACCGGCAGGGTGGCGGGCCCCGCTACACCTGGGAGCTGGCGC